>CAYXQF010000059.1:0-11933 GCA_964466625.1 uncultured Lachnospiraceae bacterium
AAATTTTTCCATCATCGCGCACATCGACCACGGCAAAAGTACGCTTGCTGACCGTATTCTGGAAGCAACGAAAAGCGTTTCCACGCGCGAAATGGAAGAACAATTGCTCGATAATATGGATATCGAACGCGAGCGCGGTATCACCATCAAGGCTCGTGCCGTCAAACTGAATTATGAAGCAAAAGACGGCGAAATTTATGAATTTAATCTGATCGACACCCCCGGCCACGTTGACTTTAACTACGAGGTTTCCCGTTCCCTCGGCGCTTGCGAAGGCGCACTGCTCGTCGTTGACGCAACGCAGGGCATCGAAGCGCAGACGCTTGCGAACACCTATCTCGCTTTGGAAAACGATCTGGAGATCATTCCCGTTGTCAATAAGATCGACTTGCCCAGCGCCGATATCGAAGGCGTGCGCCAAGAGATCGAAGATGTGATCGGCATTCCTGCCGACGGTTGTCCTGCGGTTTCTGCGAAAACGGGACTTAACATTGAAGACGTTCTCGAAAAGATCGTTTCCGATATTCCTGCACCGAACGGCGACGAAAATGCACCGCTCAAGGCTCTTATTTTCGACTCCTATTACGATTCCTATCGCGGCGTTGTCGTTTACGTTCGTGTTGCCAATGGTTCTGTGCGTGCAGGTTCCAAGATCCGCATGATGAATACGGACGCGGAATTTGAAGTTGTCGAAGTCGGTTATATGTCCGCCTTCGGTCTTGCTCCCGCGGAGGAGCTGAAAGCAGGCGAGGTTGGTTATATTACCGCCAGCATCAAAAGTGTTGCTGAAACTCGTGTCGGTGATACCGTCACCGAAATTGAAAACCCCACAGACGAAGCATTTCCCGGCTTTAAGGAAGCGCTTCCCATGGTATTTGCGGGTATCTATCCTGCCGACGGCGCAAAATATCCCGATCTGCGCGACGCTCTCGAAAAGCTTCAGCTCAACGACGCGGCGCTCACCTTTGAGCCCGAAACGAGTATTGCACTCGGCTTCGGTTTCCGTTGCGGCTTTCTTGGACTTTTGCACATGGACGTCATCGCGGAAAGACTGGAAAGAGAATTTAATCTCGATCTCGTTACCACCGCACCCAGCGTTATTTATAAAGTTATTTACAAAAACGGCGATGTCAAATACATCGATAACCCTGCCAATTATCCGAACCCCGATGAAATTTCTTCGGCGGAAGAACCTGTCGTCAAGGCAAACGTCATCACCCCCACCGAATATATGGGAGGTATCATGGAGCTTTGCAAGGAGCGCCGCGGTGTCTTCATCGACATGAAATATCTCGATAAAACGCGCGTGGAGCTCCACTATATCTTGCCGCTCAACGAGATCATCTATGACTTTTTCGACGCGCTGAAGAGCCGTAGCCGCGGCTATGCTTCGCTGGACTACGAGCTTGACGGCTACAAGGAAAGCAAGCTTGTGAAGCTTGAGATCCTTCTCAATCAGGAAGTTGTGGACGCGCTTTCCTTCATCGTTCATGCGGACAAGGCTTATGCAAGAGGCCGAAAGATCGCGGAATCTCTCAAAGAAAATATTCCGCGTCAGCTCTTTGAAATTCCGATCCAGGCGGCAGTCGGCGGCAGAGTTATCGCAAGAGAAACCGTCAAAGCGATGCGTAAGGACGTGCTTGCGAAATGCTATGGCGGTGACATTACCCGTAAGAAAAAGCTTTTGGAAAAGCAAAAAGAGGGCAAGAAAAAGATGCGTAAGCTCGGCTCGGTGGAAGTACCGCCCGAAACCTTTATGGCAGTCCTCAAATTTGACGAAGAATAAAGAAAGACATTTCGATCATGGAAAATTTAGGACTTTATATTCACATTCCGTTTTGTGCGCGAAAGTGCGCGTATTGCGATTTTTATTCCATCGAGGATACGTCCCTCATGAACGCTTATACGTATGCGCTGATCGCACAGATCAAAAGCTATAAGAATGTCGGCAAAAATTATTTTGTTGACACCATCTATATCGGCGGCGGCACGCCCTCGCTTTTGCCTGCCGACCACATCGCCCGTATTTTGGACGCGGTGCGCATGACGTTCCGTGTTTTACCCGAAGCGGAGATCTCCATGGAAGCCAATCCCGGCACACTGACCGATGAAAAGCTTTCCATTTACCGAGAAGCAGGCGTGAATCGCCTGAGCATCGGACTTCAGAGTGCGGACAACCTTGAGCTTGCACGCCTTTGCCGCATTCATACGCGTGAAGAGTTTGAAACGGGCTTTATGCTTGCTCGTATGGAAGGCTTCAACAATATCAGCGTGGACGTCATGTACGGACTCCCCGATCAAAAGCCCGAGGTCCTCGAGGAAACACTTCGTTATGTTTCGGCGCTTTCGCCCGAACATATCTCGTTCTACGGGCTCAAGATCGAACCGAATACACCTTTCGGACAAAATCCTCACGTGGAAAAAAGTTTGCCCGAAGAAGACGTACAAGCAGAGATGTACCTTTCCTCCGCGGAATTTTTGGAGAAAAAAGGCTACAAGCAATACGAGATCAGCAATTTTTCCAAACCCGGTTTTGAGTGCAAACACAACCTCAAATACTGGAAATGTCATGAATATCTCGGCTTTGGCCCGGCGGCGTATTCCTATTTTGGCGGACGTATGTTCTCTTATCAAAAAGATATCCGTCTTTTCATTGAAAATCCCACGGATAACGATATCATTCTCGGAGAAAATACCATTCCTACGGAAGAAGAAATGGCAACGCAATACGTCATGCTTGGCTTCCGTTTGCGTCGCGGTGTGAATGCCATTGAATACGGCGAACGCTTCGGTGATGATTTCGAAGCACGCTATAAAGCGAAGATGCGTCCGTTTCTCCTCAAAGACTATATTCACAAGACTACCACCGGTTACCGCCTCACTCGCCGCGGTATGCTGATTTCGAATTATATTTTGAGTGAGATTTTAGAGTTTTAGGGAGTTGGGACGCTGTCCCAAACCCTGCAAGGACTCCGCCCTTGACTCGCCAAAGGGATTTCTCCCTTTGGAATCCCAATCGGGAAGGGGATCACTTTGTCTTTACCCCCATGGTGGGTTCCAAGGGACAAGTCCCTTGGTGGAGCGCGAGGTGAAACCTCGCATCGAAAAAATTTTTTAGCCGCGAAAAAGCGGCAGATAGGAGATAAATTATGCAAATGACACTTAGATGGTACGGCCCCGGTCACGACACCGTAACCTTGAAGCAGATCCGTCAGATCCCCGGTGTGACCGGCGTTATCACCACGCTCTATGACACCGTTCCCGGCGAAGCTTGGAAGATGGAAGACATTCTGAACCTCAAAAAGATCGTTGAAGATGCAGGTCTTAAGATCCACGGTATCGAAAGCGTAAACATCAGCGACGATATCAAGACCGCAGGTCCCAAGCGTGACGAACACATTCAGAACTACATCACCACTCTTGAAAGACTTGGTCAGGCAGACATTCACATGGTTTGCTACAACTTCATGCCCGTTTTCGACTGGACTCGTACCGAGCTTGCAAGAATGCGTCCCGATGGTTCTACTGTTCTCGCTTACACACAGGAAGCTGTTGACGCGATCAATCCCGAAGATATGTTCGCTTCCATCGCATCGGATATGAACGGCACCGTTATGCCCGGTTGGGAACCTGAACGTATGGCAAAGGTAAAAGAGCTTTTTGAACTCTACAAAGACGTAGACGATGACACTCTCTTTGATAACCTCAAATACTTCCTCGAAGCAATCATGCCCGTATGTAACAAATATGACATCAAGATGGCGATCCACCCCGACGATCCCGCTTGGAGCGTATTCGGTCTTCCCAGAATCATCATCAACAAAGAAAACATTCACCGCATGATGAAGATGGTTGACGATCCGCACAACGGCGTTACCTTCTGCTCCGGTTCTTACGGTACTAACCTCAACAATGACCTTCCCGATATGATCCGCTCTCTCAAGGGCAGAATCCATTTCGCACACGTTCGTAACCTCAAGTTCCATTCTCCCACAAACTTCGAGGAATCCGCTCACCTTTCTTCTGACGGTACCTTCGATATGTATGAAATCATGAAGGCTCTTTATGACATCGGCTTCGACGGTCCGATCCGTCCTGACCACGGTCGTATGATCTGGGACGAAGTGGCAATGCCCGGCTATGGTCTTTATGACCGCGCTCTCGGCGCAACCTACCTTAATGGTCTTTGGGAAGCAATCGAAAAATCTCAGAAAAACAAATAATCATAAAAATAAGAAAAGCCGGATCCGCAAGGATCCGGCTTTTTGAATATTCACCCAAGGGTTTTTGAGGATTCAAGGGGGATTTTTGCAAAAATCACCCCTCGCGGGTTATTTAATGAGGAGTTCAGCAATCTGAATGGTGTTGGTTGCGGCACCTTTGCGAACTTGGTCGCCACAGCACCAGAGAGAAATGCCGTTTTCGTTCGTGATATCCTTGCGGATTCTGCCGACGAAAACGATGTCCTGATCGGAGGTGTCAAGAGGCATGGGATAAACTTTGTTTGCGGGATCGTCAACAAGACGGCAACCGGGAGCGGCTGCGATTGCGGCTTTTGCGTCTTCCACGGAGATGGGAGAAGCGGTCTTCAAGGTGATGGAGATGGAATGGCTTCTGAAAACGGGTACGCGTACGCAGGTGCAACCAACAAGAAGCTCAGGAAGGTGCATGATCTTTCTGCCTTCGTTCTGCATCTTCATTTCTTCCTTGGTGTAGCCGTTGTCAAGGAAATCACCGATCTGGGGAATGAGGTTGTAAGCGATCTGATAAGGGAAGATGGAAGGTTCCGCTTTTTTGCCTTCTGCGATCGCTTTTACTTCGTTTTCAAGCTCTATGGGACCGCCTGCGCCTGCACCGGATACTGCCTGATAGGTGGATACAGTCATCGCTTCGATGGGAGAGAGCTTGTTCAAAGCGTTTACCGCTACGAGAGAAACGATGGTTGAGCAGTTGGGATTGGAAATGATGCCTTTGTGCTTCAAAGCATCTTCGGGGTTGATCTCGGGAATAACGAGCGGTACATCTTCGTCAAGACGGAATGCGCTGGAGTTATCAACAAAAACCGCACCTGCTTTTACGATGTGAGGCGCGTATTCTTTTGCGAGCTTGTTGGGCGCGGCACCGAGAACGATGTCGACACCTTCAAAGCTTTCGGGTGTTACTTCTTTGACGGTGACGTTTTCACCTTTGAAGGGAATGGTAGTGCCTGCGCTTCTTGCGCTTGCAAGAGGAATCAGCTCACCTACGGGGAAATTTCTTTCTTCCAAAATACTGATCATTTCACGGCCGACAGCGCCCGTTGCGCCGAGAACGGCAATTTTATATTGTTTCATAATGCTTTTGATACCTTTCGTGTGGGAAAATTAAAGAAGTTTTGCTTTGCAAAGACCTTCGTACAGACCGGAGATCGCTGTAGCATGCTTTGCACCGTCGATACCGACGATAATATTAAGTTCGTCAGGGGACTGTGCGATCAGCTTCACGTTGATTTCATGTTCGCAAAGGATTCCGAAAATGGAAGCACAGATACCGAAGTGACCTGCCATATTTCTGCCGACAACAGCGATGAGCGAAATATCTTTTTCCAGGGTGACTTCTGCGCCCATAGTCGTTTCGATCTCGGAAATGAGGGTGTGAATATGCTTGGAAGCTTGTTCTTCGGAAACGATAACACCGAACATATCCATGCCGGTCGGTGTATGTTCTACGTTGACATTGTATTTTTCAAAAAGGGAAAGGACTTTGCGGAAGAAGCCGACTTCGCTGGACATGTGCTTTTTGCGGATTACAAAGGAGATAAAGCCTTTTTTGCCCGCGATGCCCGTGATGGGTGTGCCATCGCCTGCGTCCTGTGTGATGATGGTGCCGGGATTCTGAGGTTCGTTGGTGTTACGAAGATTGATGGCGATGCCGCATTCCTGTACGGGAAGGATGCTGTCTTCATGAAGCACACTTGCGCCCATATACGAAAGTTCACGGAGTTCTTCATAAGTAATTCTGGCGATCGCTTTGGGACTTTTGGTGAGTCTGGGATCGGCAGAGAGAATGCCCGAAACGTCCGTCCAGTTTTCATAGATCGTAGCGCTGAGGAATCTGGAGAGGTACGAGCCTGTGATATCCGAGCCGCCGCGAGAGAAAAGATTGACGTCACCGTTGGGATATGCGCCATAGAAGCCGGGAACAACGATGCTTCCGTATTTATCAAATGCCGCGCGGACACGTTTTTCGCTTTCAGCAAGGTCGAGCTTGCCGTCATAAGAGAAGCACATCAGATCTGCGGCATCAACAAAGGTGAAGCCGAGATAATCACTCATGAGTCTTGCGCAGAAATATTCGCCACGGGACACGAGCGCACCCTGGTCGATATCTTTATTAAAGGTAGCGGCATATTCCGCAAGCTCAGCTTCAATATCAATGGAAAGACCGAGAGATTCTTTGATCTCCTTATAGCGGTCAACGACGGAATTCCAAATTTTATCGTCCGGCACACCATATTTCAGGTGGCTGCCGAGTGTATAAAGAAGGTCAGTAACTTTGTTATCACCGGAAAAGCGTTTGCCGGGCGCGGAAACAACGACGACACGGCGAGCGGGATTCGCTTCGATGATGGATTTTACTTTTTTGAATTGCGTGGAGTCAGCCAGAGAGCTTCCTCCGAATTTTGTGACGATCATGGGGTTAGGGTTCCTTTTTTATATGAATTTTCTTTTTGTTGTATTTCTTTATTATTGATGTATGTTTTCTCAACGTTTTCTTATTGAAAGAAAAAGTTGCAAAAAGATCAAAAAACGTATCGCCGTTTTATCACTCTTGGTTCTGTGCAAAACAGAGCGCATACCGCGCCTGCAAGAGATTGCTTTGCTCCGCGGCGCACCTCTTGTCTTAGGCGGCTTGAGTTTTGTGCGACTGACGATTGAAAACGCATCGTTTGTTTTTGTGGAATTTTGAGATTATGTCACTCGCGGTTTTGTCTGCTTTTTGCTAAAAAGATTCAGAGGCATAAATCAAACGATTCGTTTCTTCTTAGCCTACTTTCTTCTTTTCGCAAAGAAGAAAGTAGGCTAAATATCGCAAGCGATGAGATCTTCGAAGCGTTCGCGACGAACAGCCAGACGGCTTTCGCCGTTTTTGAGGAGAACGATGGGGGGACGTGTCACGCGGTTGTAATTCGATGCCATGGAATAGTTGTAAGCACCGGTGACGAGAACCGCGAGGGTGTCACCGCGTTCGGGCTTCGGGATCTTGACGTTTTCTTGGATAAGGTCGCCGCTTTCACAGCATCTGCCACCGATCGTGCAGGAAAAATCTGCGTTTTCTGTCGCTTTGTTGGCAAGAAGAACGGTGTATGCGGATTGATACAGCGTGTAACGGGGATTATCGGTCATGCCGCCGTCGATGGAAACGTAGTTTTTGAAGCCTTCGATTTCTTTTACGCTGCCGACGGTGTAAAGCGTCATGCCCGCGTCCGCAACGATGCTTCTGCCGGGTTCCATAAAGATCGTCGGCAAGGTAAGATGAAAGCTTTCGCAAGCCGCTTTCATGTGTTCGGCAATCTTGCGGATATTTTCGGTGATGTTGATCTTTTCATCGGTTTCTACATAGCGAACACCGAAGCCGCCGCCGATGTTGAGAATCTCTGCGGCGAAGCCGTATTCATCACGCATATCTGCGATGAATTTCAGCATGATGTCTGCGGCAAGGGTATAAGGATCGATCTCAAAAATTTGAGAACCGATGTGACAATGGAAACCACGCAGGTCAACGTTCAATTTGGAAAGTGCTTCTTTGGTGATCTTGGAAGCAAGCCCCGTTTCAATGGCAGAGCCGAATTTGGAGTCTACGCCGCCGGTGCTGATCTTCTGATGGGTGTGGGGGTCAATGCCGGGCGTGATGCGAAGAAGGATCTTTTGGCGAATGCCTTTTTCTCCTGCGATGCGGTCAATGGCATTGAGCTCTTCGATGCCGTCTACGACAAAATAACCGATGCCGTTTTCGATGGCGTATTCAATGTCTGCGTCAGTCTTGTTGTTGCCGTGGAAGAAGGCGCGCTCCATGGGGAAGCCTGCCGCAACGGCGGTGAAAAGCTCACCCGAGGAAACGATGTCCGTTCCCATATCTTCATCGGCAATGATGCGGTAAATACCCTTGAAGCTCAGAGATTTCGAAGCAAAAAGGGGCATCGAAGCACCGCCGAAATAAGTTTTCATCGCGTTTTTATATTCACGGCAACGGAAACGGATACGGTCTTCGTCAATGAGGATCGCGGGAGTTCCGTATTCTTTTGCGAGGGAAACGGTGTCTATGCCCGCAAAATGAAGATTGCCGTTTTCACCGATGGTGACGTTGGAATGAATGAGTTTATTGTTCATGAGTTTTTTATCCTTGGATTTATTTTTGACAAATCTGCCGCTTATCCGACGATCGCGTGCATATTGTAAAAGCCTGCGGGTTTGCCCGCGAGGAAAGAAGCGGCAACGAGAGCGCCGTCTGCGAAGAGTGCGCGTGTGTGTGCTTCGTGCTTCAAGGTGATGGTTTCTGTGGGGGTTGCGAGAATGACTTCGTGTTCACCGATCACGCCGCCAAGACGGAGCGCGTGGATACCGATCTCGGTTTCCGTGCGTTTCTGATGTCCGTATCTGCCGCAAACGAAGTTCGCCTCGGTTCTGGCTTCTTTGATCTCATTTGCGAGAAGAAGTGCGGTGCCGCTGGGGGCGTCGAGCTTCTGATTATGATGTTTTTCCACGATCTCAATGTCAGCACCGGGCATGAGCGCCGCCGCGCGTCTTGCAAAATCCGCAAGAACGGCGATGCCGACGGACATATTTGCCGAATGGAAGATGGCAACCTTTTCACTTGCTTTTTTCATGATCTGAAGCTCTGCCGCTGTGTGACCTGTGGTAGCGACCACGGTGGGGATCTGTCTTGTCACGGCGTAGTCGGTCAATTCACCGATACAACCGTGAAAAGAGAAGTCGATGATCACGTCAGCTTCTCCCGTATAATCGGAAAGCTTTTTTACGATGCGCGGATCGGAGCCGTCTGCGTTCGGATCTACGCCGCAAGCGATCTCCATGCCGTTTTTGCCCTCTTCGAGCAACTTCCAGATGACGGAGCCCATCTTGCCGAGGGCGCCGTTCATGATTACTTTCATAGTATGTTCTCCTGATTTTTTATTTTACGGAAAGACCTGCCTTGATCAGCTCGCGGCGAAGGTTTTCTTTTTTGCCTTCTTCCATGGGGAAGAGGGGCTTTCTCATGTCGCCCTCGCAGTAGCCGAGCATCGCCATCGCTTCCTTGACGGGAATGGGATTTACGTCGGAGAAGAGCGCATTTGTGAGAGATAAGTATTTGTACTGAAGGTCAGCACATTCTTTGGTGTTGCCTTCAAAGAACGCATGGCACATACGGGAAGTTTCCGCGGGCAATACGTTGGAAAGAACGGAGATGACGCCTTTGCCGCCGAGTGCGAGCATGGGAGCGATCTGGTCATCGTTGCCGCTGTAAAGATCGAGCTTATCGCCGACGAGCGCCATGGTCTGCGCGATCTGCGAGAAATTGCCGCCTGCTTCTTTGATGCCGACGATGTTCGGGTGATCTGCAAGTGCCGCGTATGTTGCGGGTTCGATGTTCACGCCTGTACGGGAAGGAACGTTATAAAGGATCAAGGGTTTATCCACGCTGTCCGCGATTTCCGTATACATCGCGATAAGACCTCTCTGGGAGGTTTTGTTGTAATAGGGCGTCACAACGAGGAGCGCATCTGCGCCGACTTCGCAAGAACGGCGACAAAGCTTAATGGCATGGTCGGTGTCGTTGCTGCCTGCGCCTGCGATCACGGGAACTCTGCCGCCTACGCGGTTGACCGCATAAGCGATGGTGTCGATCTGTTCATCGTCGGTGAGGGTGGAAGCTTCGCCCGTAGTGCCGCAAACGACAAGCGCATCAATGCCGGCTGCGATCTGTGCGTCGATAATCGTGCCGAAGGATTCAAAATCGACGGCGCCGTTTTTGAACGGGGTGATAAGCGCCGTAGCAGCGCCTGTGAAAATTGTTTTTTTCATGACAAAAATCCTTTCAGAAAATATAGTTTATGTTCATTTTATTATATGTAAAATTTTTTGCGATGTGATTTTGCAGGACGCTGCCCTGCACCCGCAAAAGGGACTCGTCCCTTTTGAATCCCGTATGGGAGGGGGTTGCACAAGCCAAACAAATGGAAGTGGGCACTGCCCACCAAAAAAGAAAGCCGATAAACGAACGTTATCAGCTAAACGAAATATGTATGGCTGCGCGCCAAAAAACAGATCTCGATAGCTCTCCGCAAAAAACGACAGTCGGACAAATCTTATTCGCCAAACCAAGAAACGCACTTTCGCCCGTGCGCCCTTTCGGCAACGGCACCTTTCTTCTTCCCGTCGGCAGACGAAGCCTTTGTCGAAAAGAATACTGATTGCGCGATGCACCTCTATCATGATTTCCTAATATGATTCTTATTTTTCTATCATAGCACAGACAAAGGGCGCTGTCAATAAAATTTTTCGATTTTTTTGAATATTTTATGCGTTTTTTGTGCTTTTTTCCAAAGAATATGCATGGGACGCGTGATTTTCACTTCACATAGACTTAAAAAATATACATTCTCTTTCATATTATATTTTATGTAGGCGGAATATTTTTATAAAGTGCATGAAAAACTCGTATTTTTTCCTTAATTTCGGATATTTTTTCTTGACATCTCCCGATGAAATATATATAATGTATGTATTGTTCGTTTTTGTGAAAAGCTTGTTTTTGAATATTTTTTCGTTCGCTTTTCTGTAAAAATGCACAAAATACCCGAAAAAACGGCGATTTTGTTGGTGTTTTTGCAAGAAAAGAAAGAAATTTCAAAAAACTATTGCATTTTTATTCATGAAGATGTATAATTATTCAAAAATGAATTCTAACCCAAAAGGAGAAAATATTATGAATAAAAAAGATATCAAAAAAGTTGTACTTGCATATTCCGGCGGTCTTGACACTTCCATCATCATTCCGTGGCTCAAGGAAAACTACAATAACTGCGAAGTTATCGCTGTTTCCGGCAACGTAGGTCAGGCAGATGAGCTTGAAGGCTTGGAAGAAAAGGCGATCAAGACAGGTGCTTCCAAATGCTATGTGGAAGATCTCACCGATGAATTCGTTGATGAATACGTGATTCCTACCGTAAAAGCAGGCGCTCTTTATGAAGAATATATGCTCGGTACTTCCTTTGCACGTCCTGTTATCGCAAAGCGTATCGTTGAAATCGCAAAAGCGGAAGGCGCAGACGCGATCTGCCACGGTTGCACCGGTAAGGGCAACGACCAGGTTCGTTTCGAACTCACCATCAAAGCATTCGCTCCCGATATGCCTATCATCGCTCCTTGGCGTGAATGGGATATCAAATCCCGTGAAGAAGAGATCGAATATGCGGAAGCACACAACGTTCCGCTGAAGATCAATCGCGAAACCAACTATTCCAAAGATAAAAACCTCTGGCACCTCTCTCACGAAGGTCTTGATCTCGAAGATGCAGGTAACGAACCTCTTTACGACAAAGAAGGCTTCCTTGAAATGGGCGTTTCTCCCATGATGGCTCCCGATAAGCCCACTTACATCGAACTTGATTTTGTGAAAGGTACTCCCGTGGCGCTCGACGGTAAAGAAATGAGCGCAAAAGAGATCATTCTCGCTCTCAATAAGCTCGGCGGTGAAAACGGCATCGGTCTTCTTGACATCGTGGAAAACCGTCTTGTTGGTATGAAATGCCGTGGTGTATATGAAACTCCCGGCGGTGCTATTCTTTACTTTGCACACAACTACCTCGAAACGCTTTGCCTTGACAAAATGACTGCACACAAGAAACAGGAACTCGCGATCACTTTTGCAGATCTCGTTTACAACGGCCAGTG
>CAYXQF010000060.1:0-11377 GCA_964466625.1 uncultured Lachnospiraceae bacterium
ATGCATCATTGTAAGAGAGCTTTGCAGCAGCTTCGGGATTGCCAGCTTCCGCATAACCGAAAGCATCCGCACGAATAGCTGCGCCGATCCATTCCACGTATTTATTGAAGTTTGCAGCACATTCTGCTCTGGTGCCTGCTTTGAGCTGTTCAAGCGCTTCTTCCTCTGCGGTGCAAGCATAAGGAAGAATATCAAGCCAAAGTTTGCCGATATCGTCTACGGTGTAATTTTTGCCGTATTTTTCGAGAAGGAGAAGATTGAGGATCACGTATGTGATATCGTCATCAACGGGAACCTTATCAAGATTTTGAAGAAGATATTCTGTTCTTTTATTGACACGATAGTGAATCTTGTCAGGGTTGTCTGTGCCTGTCCAATAAGTCACGGGCGGAAAATCCATTCCGCTTTCAAGAGCGATCGCCTGCATATTAGCAATGCTATACATTTCTACGGGAATACCGAGAACGCAACCTGCAAAACGGCCGATGAGCGCGCCTTTCATTTTCTTTTCAAGATCAGCCACTTTTTTGGGAGCAGCGTCAGCACCTTCGGGACGAAGTGCGAGAATTTCCGAGAGTTTATCGGGTTGCATCGAATCGTTGTTAATGTACATTGTTTTTTCCTCCATTCAACTTTACGATTTGGATTTTTCAGATATTATACTTAACTGCTTGTATAATTCTGTATACATTATCATTCTACCACATCTTACGGATATTTGCAATTTATTTGGTTAATTTTTCTCAAATTTTTATCTTTTTGTGAGTAGTTCTTCCAATTCGTCCAACACATGAATTTCAAAGTCAGCACCAACGGTATCTTGGCTGTTGTTTCGGTTGTACCAAACCGTAACAAGTCCGGCATTTTTACCGCCTTGAATATCTGACGAGAGGCTGTCACCGATGATAAGCGTTTCTTCACGACAGAAATTTGGGATCTTTTGAAAACAAGCTTCGAAAAATCGAATATCCGGTTTGTCATAACCGATCTCTTGCGAGATGAAAATTCCGTCAAAATATTTTTCAGCGCCTGTGATCTTCAGTCGAGATCGCTGAACGGAACTTGCTCCGTTAGAAACGATATAGAGGCGATATTTTTCGCGCAAACGTTGCAGGAGTTCTTCGGCACCGCTGAAAAATTCGCCACATTCACCGAGCTTTTTTTCGAAGAGAAGTGTCGCCTCGTCGGCTTTTCGGAGAATACCGAATTCTTGAAAGAGGATGGCAAATCGGCGCACGCGAAGCTCGTCTCTTGTGATCTGTTTTTGTTCGAGAAGCTTCCATTGTGCGAGATTGATTTCGCTGTATCTTTTTAAAAGACTTTCTTTCGGTTTGACGTTAAGACAGACAAGCGTTTGGGAGAGCGCGATTCTTTCTGCTTTTTTAAAATCAAAAAGGGTATCGTCTGCATCAAAAAGAATGGTTTTAATCATCGTTTTTCCTTCCTATAAAGAAAACCGCCCATGAAAATGAGCGGTTTATGTGCATTAAGGTCTGCCGAAAAGCTGTTCAAAGAAATAGGGAAGCTGTTTTTCCCACCAGCACCAATCGTGATTGACATCGGTACCCCAGTAGTCAACCCAAGCGGGAATTTCTTTTTCATTCATGATAGCTTCGATCGCTCTTGTGCTTTCGATCATTTCATCTTCCCATGCACCTTGACCTACGCAGAGAATAATGTCGCTCTTTTTGTAGAGATCCATATGCGGGTGATCTTTGGGCATATTGGCAAGGAAATGAACGGGAGAGTTGAAATAAAGTGTGGAATCCATATATTCGGGGAAGAACATATTCGCATCGTATACGCCACTGAGAGAAACCAGGGTATCAAAAAGATCAGGACGGCGGAAGAAGAAGATCGCAGCGTGAGCGCCACCCATGCTACAACCGGTTGTGAGTGCCTTGCCTTCACAGCCGCTGATCTCTTTTACACGGGGATAAAGCTCGTCAACGATATAGCTATAATATTTTTCCTGCAACGCACTGCGTTTTGCGGGATCGTCATACTGTGCAGACCATGTTTCTTCATCAATGGCATCGGGACAAACCAAAGTGATCGTACCATTTTCGATCCAAGGTGTAATGGTTTTTACCATGCCGAAATCATCAAAAGCATAGAATTTGCCGTTTTGCGGAGGGAATGCGAAGCAGAGTTTGCCGCCTTCACCGTAAATCTTAAATTCCATATCTCTTTCAAGGATATTGCTGTATTCTTTGAAATAACGAATGTTCATAGAAACACTCCTTTCCGTTTAGGATCAATATTTTGCGTGAACGAAGTCGATAAATTCGTGTACGTCATCAATGGTTGCTGCGTGCGCGATATAGAAATGATTACCCATTGCGCCGGAGAGGATCTCGGGTGCTCTTTCATTCATTTCGATGAGATGACCGTATTTAGCCATAACTTCTTCATGAGAATGAACATAGTTATTGAAATCGCGACGGCTTGCGTATACACAGTAGTGATCTTCATTTCTGTCGGCAAGGAGTCGTACATTTGCAGTAACCATGTCAGCCCAGATCTGATATACGTCCGTGGAATGCGCATAGTTCATCATATCGGGGGTATAACCGCCTGCGGGACGCATGTTAACTTCAAGCCCTACGAAATCGCCAACTTCACCAAGACCTTTGCGTGCTTTGGTGAGGCGGAAGAATTCGAGGTGAACGAAACGGTTTTTAACGCCGAAAGCTTTTACGGTTGTTCTGCCGACTTCTTTGAGCTTGTCGGGAAGGTCAGCTTCGGTGTAATAAGAAAGATCAAGTTTCTTATTAACGATATCCATGATGGACGGCGGCCAAGATGTTGTGGATTCAAAGAGGGGTTCGATGTCTGCATCGAGAATTGCGTCATAAGAGCAGATATCACCTTCTACGAATTCTTCCATTACATAGGGAACAGAAGGATATTCATCGAAGAAACGGTCAAAATCAGCATCATTTTCGAGCTTATATGTAGCAGCAGCACCAACACCGATATCGGGTTTTACGATAACGGGGTAATCAACTTCAGCGAGGAATTCTTTTGCAGCTTCTTTTGTGGTGATCTTGTGGCAACGAGCGGTGGGAACACCTGCGATGGCATAATATTTTTTCATCGCGGACTTGCTCTTGTAGCGGCTGACTTCTTCAAGTTGCGCACCTGTTGTGATGTTGAAATCGGTGCGGAGTTTTGCGTCCTGTTCCAGCCAGTATTCATTGTTGGATTCGAGCCAGTCAATCTTACCGTATTTGAAAGCGAAGAAAGCTACGGCACGGTATACGTTGTCGTAATTTTCAAGAGTTTCAACCCAGTAGTATTCTGTGAGAGCAGCTTTGAGGTTGTCCTCCAAAAGATCATACGGTGTGTCACCGATACCGAGCACGTTTGCGCCGTTTTTCTTCAGTCTGTCACAGAAGTTCCAGTAAGTGTGAGGGAATCCGGGGGAAATAAAAATAAAATTCATATTGTCTCCAATCTGTCGCATCGCGACTTTACAATATACATAATGATATAGTAATACTATTATACGAAAATTGTAGCATGATTCTGTTATTTTGTCAAGATTTAGAAAACGATAAATTCAGATACTTTTTATGTTTTTTTGCGTTTTCAAGAATAAAATTTATTTTTAGAGAAAATGGGCAAAAGTTCTATAAAAAATAAAAATTGGCTCGGTTTTTTGGTCAATCTGCGGCAATAATTTCAAAATAGAATTGTATTTTTTTGCTTTTTGTGATATAATATAAAAAAATCCGATGATGAGAACGGAAAGAAGGTTTATGTTTTAATGAAACAAATTTTCATAAACAAAAACGATCGATATTTGAAAGGAAATCTGCATACGCATACCAATGCCTCTGACGGACGCTATCCTGTTTCCGATGTGCTGGGAATCTATCAAGAAAACGGTTACGATTTTCTCGGAATTACCGATCATGACGTTTACTACCGTGACGGCATAAACGATCAAGATATCGTGGTTTTAAAAGGAGAAGAAGTGACCTGCAATTACGTGGGCAATGACTTTTATAAAGCTGCTTATGCGCACTTTTGCTGTTTTAATAAAACAAGACATGTGGTCAATTCTTTTACATATCGTAACGCAGAAGAGCTTTTGGCATGTATTAAAAAATTGCGTGACCGTTATGAATTCGTGCAGTTTAATCACCCGATGTTTTCCCGTTTCAGCGATGCGGAATTTTTAGAATTGGACGGATATCACGCGCTCGAAGTTTATAATCATAAGGATTATTATAACGAAACCGGTCTTATGGGTGCAGATGCTTTGGTTCGATGGCTTTTGAATCACAAAAAACGTTTTTGCGTGACAGCCGGAGATGATTTTCATGGCCCGTATAAGCGATCGGCAAATGACTATTGCCGCGGTGGTTGGATCATGGCGAGAGCGGAAAAGAATGAAAAATCTATCTTGAACGCTTTGAAAAACGGTGATTTTTACGCGAGCACAGGTCCTGTGATTTTTGATTATCGACGCGAAGATAATCTTTTTAAGATTGAAACTTCACCTGTAAAACACATTATTTTTTACACGAACGACAGACGCTGCAAGCATATTCGCAATGATGACGGATCGACCATCACGAGCGGAGAATTTTCTCTGCGTCCCACAGACTATTACGTTTGGGTTCGTGTCATAGACGAAAACGGAAACGTGGCATGGACGCAACCGGTATATCCATAATAAAAACGAAAAAGGTTCATCAAAACGATGAACCTTTTTATTTCTTTTTGACTCTTTGAAATTGATGAACAAAATATGATGAGTAATGCTGATAAAATTTTATTCTTGGACCATTTTTTTGTATTCATCAAAAAGCAAGTGGAACTTCAAGGTGTTTCCTGTTTGAGGAAGCAACTCATAATAATTTTTCTGTGCAGAGAAAACAACGGCGTGTCTGCCATGCATTGCGAGTTCCGTCATAGCTTCCATGGGGATTGTGGTGTTTCCATAGGAAAAGCCTTCACGGGAAAGACGAACCTCACCTTCGGCAACAATCGTTTCCACATGCTTATGAACGGTGGAAAGTTTAGCATCTTTGCAAACGTAAGTAACGTTATTTCGAGCGTCTTCCGCTACCTTTTCTTTCTGCCACGCAAAAAGCTCGCGCACGGTTTCAAAAGGAGCACCCTCTAGCATACCGTATTCGTTATATTTGAAGGAGAAACCGCAAGCCGTGCAGGAAACAGTATCTTTTTCAGATGTGATGGTTTCCATCTTTCCGCATTTGGGACAATAGAAGAGCAGATTTTCCATATGCTTCGCTAAATCTTTGCCCTTATATTTTTTCGGTTCTTCCAGCTGACGGGCATAAGCGTCTTCGAAAAGATCGCGATTGATGATAGCGTTGAGCTCATCAATGGTCATTTTTTCAATGTCTTCTTTGGTGTAAACACCAACGGGAGCGCCGGAGATCGGACCGCGGCGCATATTTTTCTGGCTCCAGTTCGGGCTGACAAAATAGCCGCCGGTGATCTTATAAGTAACAAGACCGCATTTGGCAAACTTGATCATTTGACCCGTCGCGGGAAGAATGGGACCCGTGATGCCGTCCCACGATCTGGCGCCTTCGGCAAAGATGCAGACGTTGTTGCCTTTGCGAACTTTCAATAAAATATTTTTAACGGTAGAGGCAGCGATGGCACCCTTGGGACGAATGATGGGGGCAAAGCCGAAATTCAGTAACTTAAAAGCAACTTTCCAACGCGCGATATGTTCGCTTGCGACGATATACATCTGGCGAGGGAAGCTGACACCGACAAAAAGCGGATCGTAGTCGGTGACATGATTGGAAAGAACGATATAATTTTCGGGGAGGTTTTTTGCGGTTTTCGAGCGATATCCGAATTTCAGAAAAAGAAAGAGCTTAACGGGAAGTCGCAAGAGCTTATAGAAAAAAACGTGCTTAAAATTCATGATGTCAATTCCTTTTTTGTTAATATTATCTTAATTATAATACTCTTTGCTGAAAAAACACTGAAAAAGATGTTGTAAAAACAAGTTCGTTTTATCATTTTTATTTTATTGGTGTTGTTAAAATATTTTTGTCTATGAAACATTGCTTTACAAATTCTTTTTAATATGATAAAATATGAAAAAAGTCTTTTTGGGGGCATGCTCAATGAAATCAAAAAAGATTCAAAAACTTGTATTGACAGCACTCTTTCTTTCGCTTGGATTTGTTTTGCCGTTTTTGACAGGGCAGATCCCGCAGATCGGGAAAATGCTTTTGCCAATGCACATTCCCGTTTTGCTTTGCGGCTTGATCTGTGGTCCGCAATACGGACTTGTGATCGGGTTCGTTTTGCCGCTGATGCGTTCGCTTATTTTTTCTCAGCCGCTTTTTTATCCCACCGCGATCGCGATGGCTTTTGAACTTGCGGCATACGGATTTTTGATCGGTTTTTTTTATAATCGTGCGAAATGGCAATGTATACGTTCGCTTTATCGCTCGATGTTTCTTTCTATGATCGGAGGGCGTCTGGTCTGGGGAATCGTACAGATGGTGCTTTTGGGTGTGGGAAAAAACGGATTCACCTTTTCCATGTTTCTTTCGGGGGCGATCCTCACCGCGATCCCCGGCATTATCATTCAGCTGGTCTTGATTCCTGTGATCATGCTTGCGCTGGATCGAACTCATCTTGTGCCTTTTCGCAAAGAAGCGAAGACGGAGGCTCACGTTCATGAATGACTTGAAAATCCAAGGAATTATCGAGAAAATTTCCGCTATTTTGGAGAAAAAAGATACCGCTTTGATTGCGATTGACGGCAGATGCGCTTCGGGTAAGACTACGCTTGCCGCCAAGCTTTTCGAAAATATGGATTGCAACGTTTTTCACATGGACGATTTTTTTCTCCGTCCTGAACAAAGAACGGCGGCGCGTCTTGCCGAAGCCGGTGGAAACGTTGATAGAGAACGGTTTGAAAAAGAGGTCTTGTTACCTTTGACAAAAGGGATTTCTTTCGCTTATCGTCCTTACGATTGTGGAAACGCAAGGCTTGGCACACCGATCACGGTCATGCCGAAAAAGCTGAACATCATCGAAGGCTCCTATTCTTGCCACCCGTCGCTGTTTTCCTATTTTGATCTTCACATTTTCGTGACCATGGACTCTGAAGAACAGATGCGCCGCATTTTTGCTCGCAACGGAAGGGAAAAAGCAGAAATATTTCGCACACGCTGGATTCCGATGGAAGAACGATATTTTGATGCATTTGACATTAAAAATCAATGTAAAATCGTTATCGATACAAGTAAAAGATAAAGAGATATCCGCCCGCAGGCGGATATCTCTTTATCTTTTTTCGATTGGAAGCCAAACTTCGTAGTAGCGTTCTTTATTTTGCGGTTTTCTTAGCCAATGGCCGACAACGATTTCGGGTGCTTCTGCAAGCATGTATTTCGAAGAGGGGAGCCACTCGGAAATGATCTGTTTTCTCAGATTCAAAAACTCCATTGTGGGAAATTGCGAACGTGAAGTTTCAAAAACAACGTAAGTTTGCTTTTCCACGGTGAATTTTTCAAACCAGTCGGATATTCCTTGTGAAAGAATTTCATCGAGACTATCGCGGCAACGCATCTCGCTATTGATCGGTTCGGCGATGTAAAAGTCAAAGCCTTCGTCATCTATGTTTGTGATGACCTGGTAATGTACGTCAGGATCGTTCATCAATCCCGAAAGGACATACTGTCTCGGTCTTGTTGTCAGGTAGAGCTCACCCTCCTGATCCAAACGATCACCGGGAACTCCCGTAAAATGTTTTTTGTAACCGATAAAATCGGTTTTGGGCATTTCATAAATCTTGTAATTCATATTGTTTCCGCCTTCCAAAGAAATTTTGATAGACAGACGGGAAAAACTGTGGAGCACTGCATTCGGTTCGCGCGCTGCCGAAGGCGATATGCCGTGGAATTTCAGAAATGCCTTTGCGAAGCTATCGGGGCTTTCGTAGCCGTATTTCAACGCCACATCGATCACCTTGATCTTGCCCTCATGAAGCTCTGCACCTGCCAGCGATAATCTTCTGCTGCGGATATATTCGCCGACCGTATAGCCGCAAAGCATACCGAATATCCGCTGAAAATGATAGCGCGAAGAAAAGCTTTTCTTGGCTATGATCTCGTAGTCAAGCTCCTCGGTGAGATGTTCTTCGATATAGTTGATCGCGTTTTGTATTCCTGTAATCCAGTCCATTTGTTTTCTCCTGTTGTTCTGTCTATGCCATTATCATAACAGATGGCGAGAAAAAATTCCCGACTTTTCGTGCTGTCTTTGGACGCATAAAAACGCAGGCCTTTTACCTGCGTTTTTCGGATTTATATGATCGGGCAAGCGATAGAAAGCAGCGCCTCGATCATATCATGTAACGTGTGTACTTCTTCGGTATCAGCGGTTTTGTAATAAACTTCTTTCCCCTCGCGGCGACTTGTGATAAGTCCTGCGGTTTTGAGCTGTTTCAAATGATGGGAAACTGCGGGGCTTGACATATTCATCATCGCGGAAAGGTTCATCACGCATTCTTCGCAATGGCAGAGGAACCAAAAAATGCGCAAACGACTGGGATCGCCGAGTTGACGGAAAATTTCCGCGACAATGCCAAAGTCATCAATATTCGGCAGCTTTTCCGTAACATTTTCGATCTTTTGACCGTGATCGTGCGGCAATTGTTTGTTTTCTATGAAGAAGACCTTCTTTCCGTTTTGTGGTTCTTTTATTATACCACAGGATTTATCGGAAGGAAAGAAGAAATTAAGAAAATTGACAAAATCCGAAAGGTATAGTACAACACAATTAAACAATTGCTTAATCGTTTAACGATGATGCGGATAGGAGAATACATAATGAAAAAAATAATAAGATTGAAGTGGATTGTGCGAACTGTGCCAACAAGATGGAGGACGCAACGAAAAAGACACCAGGTGTTCTTAGTGCGACCGTGAATTTTATGACACAAAAAATGACGGTGGAATTTGAAGACGGTGCGGACGTTACTGCTGTGATGAAAGCGGTGCTGAAAGCTTGCAGAAAAGTGGAAAGAGATTGCGAAATCTATTTTTGATTTTGGAGGCTTTATGACGAGAAAACAAAAAAAGATGCTCGCGCGGATATTGATCGCGGCGATGCTGATGCTCCTTCTATTCTTTTTGCCGATAAAAGGCTATTGGCGCTTTGCCTTGTATATGATCCCGTACTTGATTATCGGATACGACATTTTGTTAGATGCGGTACGCGGTATCTGGAACAGACAACTTTTTGACGAGAATTTTTTGATGGCGATCGCCACCATAGGTGCGATCATCATCGCGATCATGGGAGAGGGTGACTATACGGAAGCCGTCGCCGTCATGCTGTTTTATCAAGTCGGTGAGTTTTTTCAAAGCTATGCTGTCGGCAAAAGCAGAAAAAATATCAGTCAGCTCATGGATATTCGTCCTGATTATGCCAATATTGAACAAGATGGCAAGCTTTTGCAGGTCGATCCAGATGAGGTGGAGATCGGTTCTTTGATCATCGTTCAATCGGGAGAAAAGGTGCCGATCGATGGTGTGATCATCGAGGGCGCTTCCGATATCAATACTGCCGCGCTGACTGGTGAAAGCTTACCGCGCGCAGTAAAACCGGGTGACGTGATCATGAGCGGTACCGTGAATATGACGGGCGTTTTGAAGATTCGCACGACAAAAGCTTTCGGGGACTCGACCGTTTCTAAAATTTTGGATCTTGTTGAAAATGCAAGCTCCAGAAAATCACGCAGCGAAGCGTTTATTTCAAAGTTTGCAAAAATTTATACGCCGGCTGTTTGTATCGGTGCGTTTGCGCTAGCAATTTTGCCACCGATCTTCCGCCTTTTTGTGTTAAACATTTCTCCGATGTGGGGAGATTGGATCTATCGTGCGCTGACGTTCCTTGTCATCAGTTGCCCTTGTGCTTTGGTCATCAGTATTCCGCTTAGCTTTTTTGCCGGGATTGGCGGTGCGAGCAACGCCGGTATTCTGATCAAGGGTTCCAATTATTTGGAAACCTTGGCAAAGGTCGATACGGTCGTTTTCGATAAAACGGGAACACTGACAAACGGCACGTTTTCCGTGACAGAGGCTTGCGGAAAAGGTGTGAGCGAGGAAACGCTTTTTATGTATGCAGCCTATGCGGAAAGTGCGTCATCTCACCTCTGCTTTTAATGATACTCTTAACACTTGACAAATATATCCTTTTATGCTATGATATTCCTATACTTCATATAGGGAGGTTTCATAATGGAAAACTTGAGTATAAAGATGCAAAAACTCATTTTATGGGTGTCCAGCTATGCAAGTATTCTTGCGATCCTTTTGAGTGGCGGCTATATTTTGCGCTTTGGCAAAAACGAAGAAGTGAAAAAGACTGCTATCAACGCGTTTCTGGCAAATGCCGTTTTTCTTTGCATTAGCATGATTTTGCAGGTAACCAACGGTGTTGCTATAGATCTGATCAATTTCAGTTCTGCAGAATTACTGGTCGCGCTTACGTTGATTTTTAATCTTGTCAAGATTATTTTTTATCTTATTAAGATCATTCCGTTGTTTTTTGATGATAAAAAACAGAACGACGAAAAGGAAGAATGGGAAAAGATATGAATTTTACGGAGATCGCATTGGCACGTCAATCGTGCCGCCGATATGACTTAGCAAGAGAGGTAGAATCGGAAAAGATAACCGCGATTTTGGAAGCGGCTCGTCTTGCACCCTCTGCTTGCAACGGTCAACCCTATCATCTCACCGTTTGCAAAGGCGAGAGCGCGAAAAAAGTAGCCGCCGCTGTCATGGGTATGGGCATGAATAAATTTGCCGCAGAGGCGCCTGTAATGATCGTGATATCAGAAGAAAATTATGTGCCCTCCGCGGCGCTCGGTGCCAGAGTGAAGGGAAATGACTATCGTTCGATCGACATCGGCATTGCTGTAGCATATTTGACTGCGGAAGCAACGGCGCAAGGACTTGGCACGTGCATTCTCGGCTGGCTGGACGATAAAAAGATCCGCGAAATCTGCGGACTTGATAAACCCGTTCGTCTTGTCGTGACGCTCGGTTATGCCAAAGAGGACGATGTTCTTCGCACGAAAAAACGCAAACCGCAAGAAGAATTGATATCTGAAATCAATTAAAAAGTATAAGTTAAAAAAGAAGCACTCATCTTTTTCGATGAGTGCTTCTTGCTTTTAGTTTTCATTTTCTTTCGGTTTAACGTAATAATGCCGCGTGAGCCATTGGGACAAACCGTCAAGACCGGGATAAACGATTCTTTCGTTGATATTCAGCTGATCAAGCATATCACGGATTCGCCAGCGCAATTCTTTTTTGATGACGTATTTTACGGTATTTTCAGTGTTGTCATT
>CAYXQF010000061.1:0-11309 GCA_964466625.1 uncultured Lachnospiraceae bacterium
TGATGGGAACACCAATGATGGGTTTGTCAAGA
This sequence comes from uncultured Lachnospiraceae bacterium, assembly GCA_964466625.1. GTDB lineage: Bacteria > Bacillota > Clostridia > Oscillospirales > CAG-272 > QALR01. The sequence continues at coordinate 33 of CAYXQF010000061.1, forward strand.
GGTATTTAAAAAATCATTACCCCAAAAACAAAAACCACCGAAAAATTTTCGGTGGTTTTGTATGTATGATTTCGATCAACTATCGTAACCGTTAGGATTTTTGCTCTGCCAGTTCCAGCTGTCGCGGCACATATCTTCGAGAGTTTTTTCTGCCTTCCAGCCAAGTTTTTCACGGGATTTTGTCGCATCTGCATAGCAAGCGGCAATATCACCGGGGCGGCGTTCCACGATCTTATAAGGAACAGCAACACCGTTTGCTTTTTCAAAAGCGTGAACCATGTCAAGTACGCTGTAACCAACGCTGGTACCAAGGTTGAAAACGTCAATACCTTTGTTTTTGGAAACGTAATCAAGTGCGCAAGCATGACCGCGCGCAAGGTCAACGACGTGGATATAGTCACGAACGCCGGTGCCGTCAGGTGTGTCATAGTCATTACCGAAAACGGAGAGGCAAGGACGTTTGCCAATTGCAACCTGAGAAATGAAAGGCATGAGATTGTTCGGGATACCCTGCGGATCTTCACCGATCAAACCGGAAGCATGTGCGCCTACGGGGTTGAAATAACGAAGAAGTGCGATGGAAAGCTCAGGATCTGCAACAGCCGCGCCCTGCAAAATCACTTCGATCATGTATTTTGTCCAGCCGTAAGGGTTGGTGCATCTGCCGACAACAGCGGTTTCTTTGATCGGCACTTCATCGGGAGAGCCATAAACCGTTGCGGAAGAGCTGAAAATGAGGTTGTGACAACCATAATCCTTCATCACTTCGAGAAGGGTAAGGGTGGTGTCAAGGTTATTTCTGTAATATGCGATGGGTTTTGCCACGGATTCACCAACGGCTTTGAAGCCTGCGAAGTGGATAACCGCTTCCGGTCTTTCCTTTTCAAAAAGAGCGGTGAGCGCAGGTTTATCCGCAACGTCGATCTGATAGAAGGGGAAATCCTTACCGATGATGGTCTTTACGCGATTGATCGCTTCGGGTTTGCTGTTGGAAAAGTCGTCTGCGATCACGATATCATGACCGAGAGCCGCGATTTCAATAGCGGTATGAGAGCCGATATAGCCGGCGCCGCCTGCAAGCAATACTTTCACTTTTATGTCCTCCTTAAATTTTGAAAACAAATAATTTATTACTCTTTTATTATATCGCAGAATAGGAAAAAATTCAACCTTTTACGGGAATTCTCTTGCAATTTTTTTCATTTATGATATCATATAATTGTTAAAATATTTTTCAGGGAGGTTTTTCCTATGATATCATTTAATCGCTTTAAGGACGGCAAACGCTATGCGCTGACATTCAGCTATGATGACGGCTGTATGCAGGATAGACGTCTTGTTGAGCTTTTCAACAAGTATGGTATGAAATGCACCTTTAATTTCTATTCCAAATACCTCTGCAACCCGGAATCCCGCGGTATTCACCCCGAAGAAGTTCGTCCTCTTTTTGTTAATCACGGTCATGAGATCGCTTGCCATGCATATTCCCATCCGCATCTCGAAAGCATGCTCATCAAAGATCAATATGACGAACTGATGACTGACCGTATCAATTTGGAAAAAGCTTCCGGAACGATCATTCGCGGCATGGCTTATCCTTTCGGCACCTACAATACCGATACCTTCACCGCTATGGATACTGCTTCCATCGTTTACGGCAGAACCACCGTTGCCACCAATAGCTTTACCCTGCCCAAGGATTTCAAGGAATGGCACCCCACCAACCACCACAATGAATGTGAAAAGCTCACAAAACGCTTTATCTACAACGTAACAAAAGCACCTTGGCGCGCAGGCGGCGTTCTTTACATTTGGGGTCATGCTTATGAATTTGACAACGAAAATGCACCCGTGAAGTGGGAACAGTTTGAAGAAGTGCTCAAACAGCTCAAGGAATGCGAATATGATACCTGGTTTGCTACCAATATCGAAATTTACGACTATGAAAACGCAAAGAAATCCATTCGTCGTTCCGCAGACGGCAAGACCTTCTACAACCCCACAGACATTGACGTTTGGGTTGCAAAAGATGAAGAACCCATCTGCATCGGCGCAGGTCAGACCGTTGTGATCGAATAACCAAACTTTTCTTTACGAAAAGAAAAGTTTGGATCAAAAGAAACGATCCGTAGTATCTCAAAATCTATTTTTCGTAAGTAGTAACAAAAACGGTGCAGTTCCCACGGAACTGCACCGTTTTATTCTTCAAATTTCGTATAATCCCGCTCAAAAAGAGCGTCGCAAAGACGCAATTTCAAGCGTTCTGCAGGAACGCGCGCAAGAAGCGTGTCACAGATAAATTTTTTGCTTTTTGATGCATATTTCGGCAATTTTTCAGCCGCAAGGATTTCGGAAAGCTCATTTCGCCAAAGGAGCGAAAGCTGATTTTTGAGGACCGCTTTTTTGTTTTTCTGCGGCTCTCTCGCGATCGCAAAGGTCACGCCTTCGCGCACGGTCATCGAAACGATGCCCCATTCTTTCGGGATATGTTCCTCTGCATGGATATGAATATCACCCACGCAAAGATAGGAAAAATCGCAAAATTTATCATAGCCCTTTACCTGCCCCGAAAGGCGCGTATAGGTATCACTGTGGCTTTTGATCTCAATGCCGCAAAGACCTTCCGGCAAAACGGCGATCATATCTGCGCGGACTTTACCGATCGTTTTTTCTTCCAAAAATCGGATCTTTCCGTAATGCTCTTCTAAAAATTCACACAGCGCATCGCGCAAAAGCAAACCGTCTTTCCGCAGACGCCAATCGTTTTCGAGCATCAGTCTTCGTCTTCTCCGCCGACCGCGCTGACAAGAAATGCGATCGTTTTCGCAACAACAAGCGCTGTCGTCAGAATCGCCAACGTCTTTGCCATAAAGCAAACGTAATCCTTCACCTTCGGAGAAGATTCTTCTGCCATTTCAGGTGTCACTTCGATCTCTTCCGCATCTTCTGCGGGAAGCTCTTCCAAATAGTCCTCTTCACACACCGCAGGGCGGCAGGAAGGAATGGAAACGGAATTAAAAAATTTACGGATCTTCTTTTCAATCATAATAATCTCCATTCCGCCGCCTCACGGCGGCACAAATAAAATATGTTCAGATCAAATCGCGCAGTTTGGCAACGGCACGCTGATATTTCTTTTTGGAGGATTCCATCGTGATGCCGAGAAGTGCCGCGATCTCTTTATGCTTGAGTCCTGCATAGATCTTCAAGGTGATGATCTGTCGCTCCTCGTCATCAAGGATATCCAGTGCCTTTTTCACTTCCATGGAAACAAGCACACTACTCTCGTCAAATCGCACGCCGAAATCCTGCATATCTTCGGACGCACATTCAAATTTTCTTCGGCGAAAAAGGTCGATCGCGATATTTCGCGAAATGGAAAGCACCCATGCACGGGCATTTGTGCCGCGGCGATAAGTAAACGCCTTTTCCAAAATTTTGACATAAGTTTCCTGCACAACGTCGTCGGAGAGCGCAAAATCGCGGAGCACCGCGTACGCCACGGCGTAGATCTGGCGGTTCATGTACCGATGGATCACGCTGAGCGCTTCGTGCTCGCCTTCGGCAATATGAATCAATGCCTTTTCACAATCGGCATTTTCAAAAAGCTTTTCAATATCCATCGCCAAACCTCCTTCTCCATCAGGAATTATGATATATTTATTGTAGCATATTTCCAAACAAAAATCAATTCTTTTCCCATTTTTTAAAAATTTTCCTATGACGATTGACGGCGGGGGGATTTTCATGGTATACTAAAAGGAGAAAAGCAGCATGCTGATAACAAGGAGGAGGATCTTTTATGAAAAATTTTGGACAGGCCGCGAAAGCCGTTTTGCGCGATCTTTGGCACAGCCGACGCAGCCCCTTTTATTTCGAAAAACGCGATGGCGAGATCGTGATCACAGGATATAAGGCCAGTCTTTTGCCCAAAGCAGAGATTCCCTCTCAGATTCACGGATATCCCGTCAGCAAGGTGGACACCCGCGCCTTTCATCAATGCAATTTTTTGGAAGAGATGCACATTCTTGACGGTGTCAGAGTGCTCGGTCCCAACGCTTTTTCCGCGTGTGAAGGACTCACGAAAGTATATATCGCAGGCTCCGTCGACGTCATCGGCAGAAACGCCTTTTTCGAATGTGAAAATCTTTTCTGCGCAGAGCTGGAAAATGGGATCCGCGAGATCGAAAACCGTGCCTTTTACGGTTGCGTGGGACTTCGCGACATTGATCTCCCCGACTCTATCGAAAAGATCGGCGATCAAGCATTTTACGGTTGCAAAAAGCTGAAAAGCATTCATATTCCTCTCTCATTAAAAACGCTTCCGCGCAATGCGTTTGACGGCTGTGTTTCGCTTGATCACATCTTCGTGGAAAAAGGCTCTCCTGCGGACAAAATCCTTTCCGACAGCGAGTATTACAGCAAGAAATTACGCTACATTCCAAGAATCTGAAAGAAAATATCATGAAAATACTGGATTTGAAATTAGGAAAAGAGGTCGCTCTTTCCGAAAGCGATACCGTTTCCTGTGCCATCGGTAATTTTGACGGCGTGCATCTCGGTCATCGCTCGCTCATCGGCATTGCTGCCAAAAAAGGCGGCGGGTGCAACAAAAGCGCAGTATGGACGTTTCGCGAGCCTTCCTCCAAAACACTCGGTGGTGCCAAGCTCTTATCCACCCCCGAGGAACGCTTTTCTTATTTCGCGCGGCTCGGCATCGATCTTGTCTTTTTGGAAGATTTTGACGCGGTGCGCGACATTGATGCCGCGGATTTCGTGAAAATGCTTTATGATACCTGCCACGTGAGAAACGCCGTTTCGGGCTTCAATTTCCGCTACGGCAAAAAAGCCGCAGGAAACGCCGAAACGCTGAAAGCCACGATGGAATCCCTCGGAGCAAGCGCCACGATCGTTCCGCCTTTCCTTATGAATGAAACGGTGGTCAGCTCCTCTGCGATCCGTGCGGCACTGGCAAACGGTGACGCGCAAACGGCAAGAGAGATGCTCGGCAGACCGTATTCACTGACAGCCGAAGTCTTGCACGGCAAAAAGCTTGGTCGCACGCTCGGCTTCCCCACCGCCAATCAAGTCTTTCCCCAAGGAAGACAGATCCCGCGCTACGGCGTTTATATCGTTGCTGTGGAAGCAGACGGTGCTTTTTACGGCGGTGTTGCCAACGTCGGCGTGCGCCCCACGGTGGAAGACACCGAGATCGGCAACTGCGAAACTCATCTTTTACATTTTGACGGCGATCTTTACGGAAAGACCGTCACGACACATTTTCTCAAATTTTTGCGTCCCGAAAGAAAATTTTTAAGCGTCAATGAATTAAAAGACGCGGTTCAAGAAAACATCAAAGAAGCGGAAGAATATTTTCGAAAGGAGCGGCTATGATAAGCGGTGCAAAAAAATTCATCGTCTTGTTTTTGGTCATGCTCATGGCATTTCTTCCCTTTTCGGCACACGCCGCCGACTATGAAAACGAGCCGCAATCGCCACACGTTGCGGTCTACAACACGGAGCTTGACATCTTCGTTTATGAAAAAGATGCCGATGCGCGTGTGACGCCTGCCGTTTGTGCCAAAATCATGACAGCGCTGATTGCGTTGGAATATTTTGAAGGCAGAATGCAGACGATCACCACCGTCACCTCCGCAGCACTTCGGAATCTGGAAGGAAGCGCGGTCTTAAATCTCAAGGCAGGCGAAAATATCGCGGTGGAACATTTAATCTATGCCGTTCTCGTCGCAGGCATGAGTGATGCCGCCAACGTGCTTGCCATTGAGATCGCAGGAAGCATCTCCGCTTTCGTGCAGCTCATGAATGAAAAAGCCACGGCGCTCGGTGCATTTGATACAAGATTCATCTCAGCAAACGGACTGGAAACAGCAACCTCCTACACCACCGCCAAAGACACCGCGCTGATCGCCGCTGCGGCATATAAAAACCAAACGTTCCGCACGATCAGCACCAAGCGCTACTACGTCGTCCCTGCTACCAATATACACGAAAGTGTGACGATCTATACGAGAAACATGCTCGTTTCGCCACAAAGTGAATATTATGATAAAAATGCGATCGGCATTTGCGCAGGTTATTCCGAAGGAAGCGGCTACGCCGTCGTTGCCGCCGCCGAGAGCAATTTCCCTTATATCTGCGTTTCGCTGGGTTCGGTGAAAAACGAAGCAGGCAAGATCGGCGGTTATCTCGACGTGAGTTCTCTTCTCTCGTGGGCTACGAGTAATTTCGCGGAGCTGAAAATCCTCGATCGTTCCAAGATTATTGCGGAGATCCCCGTTTCGGGCGGACGCGAAGACCACGTTCTGATCATTCCCTATTCTGCGGTCTACGCTTTTTTGGATGCGGACACCGATCTTTCCAAGATCACCCTTTCCCCCACTTGTAAGGAAAGCTTATCCGCACCCGTGGAAAAAGGCACGGTCGTCGGTGAAGTGCTCATCATTCTCGACGGTGAACCCATCGCCAGCACCATGCTCGTCACAAAAAGCGCGGTGAAACAAAGCACGTTTTCAAAAATTTGGGAAGCTTTTCCCATTTTTCTCATACTTTTTGCCATCATGGCACTGCTCTTTGCCATCGGAAAAATCCGCCATCGGCAATACCGTCATAAACAAGACAAAAATATAAAATAATAATAAAAAATAATTATAATTGAAGAAAGGAATTTCACTATGGAATTTACAACTCAAGGCATGCCTCACATTGATACTTGCAAAATCGAAAAGAGCGCAAAAAATCTCTGGAAAAAACTCAACGAAGATACCGTTGAAATTTCCATCACCACGACACCCATGAGCATCATCGCCGCAACTGTCGGTGTTGTTGCTGTAATCGGCATCGTAAAATGCGTAAACAAGATCGAAAAGAAAGCTTCCATCAAAAAAGAAGCAAAAAAGATCGCAAAGAAAAAAGCAATGAAGCAGGCAGAAAAGATCGTTGCCGCTGAAGAAGCAGCGATCGCTGAAGCAGAAGCTTAAAGCCAAAAAACGGGTAGATTTTTTGAAATCTACCCGTTTTTATTGATCCATATGTTTTCTGAAATGCGTTTATCCGTTTATTTTTCCGCAAGGATCGGCTCGAAAAAATCCGCAAGCTCATGCAAATACGTTTCTTTGCCAACGGGATACGCAAGACCGTGTCCTGCACCGGGAATGGCGACGAAACGTTTTTTGGCAATGCAAGCATTAAAATTTTCAAGACTCATGGAATGAGGCACGAAATCGTCTGTGTCACCGTGGAAAAAGATCACTGGCAAACGGCAATTTTGCATCGCTTCGAGGGGGGATTTTTCGTCGATATCAAATCCGCCGAACACGAAAGCGCCAAGCTTCACAAAAGGATAAAGCAAATCCGCAGGAAGCTTCATTTCCGCGATCACTTTTTTGATGATCTGCTTTGCGGAAGTATAACCGCAATCGGCAAGCACACCGATCACGTTTTCGGGAAGCTCCTCATCGGCGCACATCATCACGGTTGCAGCACCCATCGAGATGCCCGTGAGAATGATCTTGGCATTCGGATTGAGCTCCGTGATGACAAAATCCACCCATTTTCTGCAATCGCGTCGCTCACGGATACCGAAAGTGATCACGTGGCCATCGCTGGATCCGCTTCCGCGGTGATCGACGATCAGCGCGCTGTGACCAAGAGAAAAGCATCTGGCAATACCGCCGCTGAGGTCGCGGATCGCGGAGCCGTGATAGCCGTGAAAAAGGATCTCGATCGGCGCATCTTTGCTATGTTCATAATATTTTCCGCGGAGCGTCAGCCCGTCAAAGGAATGGATCGCCACGTCTTTATGCGGAAGCGCAAGCGCATTTTTTTGCCAATTGATCATCGCGTCGCGGTATACTTCGTAGATCTCGCCTTCGGGGATCTCATATTCCCCCATCGACTTTCTCGTCGGAGAATAAAAAATTCTGTAAAAACAAATAAATGCTGTCACAAAAGAAGCTATTAGTAAAACACCGATGACAGACAGCAATATCCAAAAAACAGTCATCAAAAAAACCTTCTTTCTTCGTATTTTCTTTCAATTTTATCACCGCTCATCTTCTTTTTCAAGTGTTTTCTTGGAATTTTGAAGATTAACGGCAAAAGAAAAAGCCGAAAGATCGGCTTTTGATGATTTTGCGCATTTTTTAGCCACCAAGCAAAAGCTTGATGATAAAGCATTGCAATCGGATCGGCAAAATACCGAGCAAAACAAGACCTATGTTCCGATGCTTTTGATAGATCATGCGTGGGTGTTTTTCGATGACCGCGCGGAAAATGATCATTCCAAGCTTTTCCGCTTTCATCGGTATTCCCATAAATTTTCTGGCGATGCGCGCAAAACGCGATGCCTGTTTTTGGTAAAGCACTGTATTCTCTGCCAAAACTTCCGTTGCGACCATCGAGCCTTGCGCAAGCGGTGTTTCGATCGCGCCGGGACGAACGGTGATGACCTTCTGCCCGAGCAGATTTAATTCCTGACGAAGTGCTTGTGCATAAGCGTCGAGCGCTGTTTTGGAAACGTTATATAACCCGTTAAACGGCAAAGGGGCAAACGATGCCACCTCGCTCGTGACGATCAAAATCCTGCCGCGCGGCGCAAGAAGCGAGTGAAAGACACGATTCACAAGCATCGTACCGCACAAATTGATGTCAATCAGGCGCTTCATTTTCGAAAAATCGCCCTCCGCCAGCGAAACCATGGCGTGAACACCTGCAATATTCAAGATCGCGTCAAGCACGACACCGTCCGCCATCATCGTTTCCTTGATCGCAAGAAGCGCTTTTTCGTCGGTGATATCCGCTTCCAGCGAGATCTGCCGTTCACGCACAGACGGCTTATCAATATCCATGGCATACACCGTATGTCCCCCGGCAAGAAAGCACGCCGCAACAGCCGCTCCGATCCCCGAAGAAGCCCCTGTGATCAATACCGTTAATTTCTTTTCACTCATTTTAACCTCACGTATTTCACATCATTTTTCCAAAAAGCAACAACTACCCGTCAGCGTCAAGCAATTCGGCACCATTTTATTAAAATTATATCACAATGATGCCGTAAAATCAACAGTCCTCCGTCTTGACACCTTCGCAAGTCAAAATGAAAAACACGAATAAAGTTGACAGATTACGCAAAAAGTGGTATGCTTTTTATAAAGAAAAATCAAAAAGAAGCTTTTTGGTTCGTAATTTACCATATTTCGATCAATGTCAAGGAGATGATCCTATGAAACACATGATATTAAAAAACGCGGATAAACCGATTTTGGACACTTTACTCGGCGCATGTTTGGAAGACGTCAATCATGAATTATATGGCGGCATCTGGTCACAAATGATTTTTGGAGAGGCTTTTGAAGAACCCGCGCAGGACGAAAACGGTGTTTCCGGTATGTGGCTCCCCTTGGGTGGGGAAGGCTATGGGCTGGCAGACTGCGGATTTTCCGGTGCGCACCGTCAGATCATCAAAAATGCCGGAATTTATAATCGCGGATTAAATAAATCGGGCATGTATTTTGCCAAAGGAAAAAAATATCGCGGTTATTTGATCGCAAAAGCGGACAAAGAGGCTGTTGTCCGTGTTTCCTTGCGCGGCGAGGATCCCACCATGATTTATGACGAAACGGCCTTTCTCATAAGCGGCGACTGGAGAAAATATGAATTCACACTTATTTCCGAAAAAGAGGAGATAAACGGTGGTTTTGCGATCTGTGCCGATGGCGAAGCCGCGATCGGCTATGCCTTTTTGGAGCCCGATGAGTGGGGATTATACAAAGGGTTGCACGTGCGCCGCGACGTTGGCGAAGCGCTGGAAAAGATGGGACTTGGCGCTCTTCGGTTTGGCGGCGGCATGATTAATGCCAAGGATTACCGCTGGAAGTATATGCTGGGCGCGTATGAAAACCGCAAGCCCTATAAAGGAACTTGGTATCCTTACTCTTCTTTTGGCTTTGGTATTTTGGAATTTATCGAACTGTGTGAAGTTTTGGACGTTGTTTGTATCCCCGATTTCAACGCGTACGAAACCGAAGAAGATATGCGTGATTTCGTATATTATGCGCTTGGCACTGATGAAAACAACGAATGGGTGAAGCGCCGCATGTGCTCTTCTCATCCCGCACCTTATAAACTCAAATATATCCAATTTGGCAATGAAGAAAAAATCACTGAAGATTTTGCTGACCGTTTTATCGCCGCTTGTCGCGGTGTCTGGTCTGTGACGAAAGATATCACGATGGTGATCGGTGATTTCGCGTACAAAAGACACGTCTTTGAGGATCCCTTTAACATTCCCGAAGAATGTACGTATACAAAAATCACTACATTGGCACCACACAAGCGAATGCTGGAACATGCCAAAGAATGTGGCATGGCAGGAAAAGTTTGGATCGATATTCACTGGACCAGCGATCAAAAGGATTCTCCGATGCCGCACCCCGAGATCACCCGGTCTGTAAGACAACATCTGGAAAATCTTGTACCCCAAAATGATACCAAGCTTTGCGTATTTGAATTGAATGCCGCTCGCCACACATTTGAACGCGGACTTGCCAACGCTTATTCTATCCTGGAAGGGTTCAACCACAGCGAAGTCATACCGATCATGTGTAGTGCAAACTGTCTGCAGGTAGACAAGCACAACGACAATGGTTGGGATCAAGGACTTTTGTTTATGGATAATCGCAGCGTATGGTATCAAGCGCCTGCATACGTGAACATCATGTTTCGTAAAGTTTTATTGGATCGCCGCTTTGACATCGATGAAACGCTGATAGACGGAGCATTTCATTACACAGCGATGACAGATGGTAAGCGCATTTCCATGATCTTGATGAATCGCGCTGACATGGAAGAAACGGTATCCGTCACACTTCCGATCGTCGGCACATACAGCTTTGAAAAAACCATTATGACCTATGCCGATGACGCCGTCAATACCGCTGAAAACAAGCATTATATCAATCTCTCCCATGTAGAAAGCGGTAACGGAGAAGGTGTTCTTTCGCTGACGCTTCCCTCCAATACGCTCATGACCGTGATGATCACGCCTTAAAAAAACGATATTCGTCACAATACAGAATTCTCTAGTCGGCAAATAAAATACTGAAAACAAAAAAAGAGCTAACTGACTTAATCTAAATCAGTTAGCTCTTTACTTATGAATAATGAAATTTTGTTGCCAAATCGTTGCCACAACTTCGCAAAATCGGGACTTTTACGGCTCTACAGCCGGGAAAGTGCCTCTGCGAAATTATTCCCACT
>CAYXQF010000062.1:0-11232 GCA_964466625.1 uncultured Lachnospiraceae bacterium
TTTGGGGTGAATGTGATTTATATAAATGTAATTCACAAAAAAATCAAGAACATTGCGGAAAATGCTCTCAATTTCCTTGTAACACATTGAAAGAGTGGGCCTCGTCTGAAAATCCCGAAAGAATAGACAATTTAAGAAAACTATAAATTCCAATGTATTGAATAGACTATAAATAAACCCCGACAGAAAAATCTGTCGGGGTATTGCTGTCTTTATGAGGATTTGCTTTTCTTCCGTCTTTTTTATGGGGGGAATTTCATAAAAAAGCAACTCGATATAAATTCTGCAAAACAAGAAAGCCTTGCGTAAACGGTCGCATGATATTCCAGATCCCCACTCCTGCAAAGCCATATTCCGAAACCAAACGAAGCTTTGCCATATAACTGCGCGCGTCCTCAAACCAAACCTCGTGCTGGGTACCGTTGTCATTATAAAAGAAATATGGAGAAGCAGAGGTTTCATCGTAAAGGATCTCCGCACCATAGCGGCGAGCCAATGCAAGCGCTTCTTCATTGCCAATGGAACGGGCGCGTGTTTCGCCCGGTTTATACGGCAATTCCCAATCGTAGCCATAATTCGGAAGCCCCATAAAAATCTTTTCGGGCGGAATCTCACTGACGGCAAAATCCAGCACGCGTCTGACAGAAGCAAGCGGTGCCACAGCAAGCGGCGGACCGTAAGTATAGCCCCATTCGTAGGTCATGACAAAAACTTCGTTCGCGGCTTCTCCGATCAAGCGATAATCATGTCCTTCATAGCCGATGCCTCTTTGATTACGGGAGGATTTCGGCGCGAGCGCGGCGATGACCGGAAACCCTTCTGCATTGAGGCGCACACGCGCACGGGAAATAAAAGCGGCATAAGCTTCTGCTTCCTCGGGAAACACAAATTCAAAGTCGATATCCAGTCCGCCATAGCCCTTTTCACGCATCTTTGCAAGGATTTCTGTCAGCATCTGATCCTGCGCCGAAGCATTTGCAAAAAGCGCGGAAGAAAGCGCATTGGAAAAGTCACCCGTTTCCGTCAAAGTGGAAAGATGCAAAAGCGGCGTAGTCGCTAACGTTTCCGCCGCCGCGATCAGGCGATCGTCCTCCATGGGAATCAGATTTCCGCTTGGCGTAAATCCGTAAGTAAAAGGCGCAAGATACGTCAGATACGGCATATTTCCGTAAAGTTCACGATCTGCGATATAAGGATATGCATAAGAATTCACACGCATCTGCCCAATTCGAGTACCCACAAAACGCAAAACCAAGGTCTGCCCCACAGAAAGCGGCACGGTACCACCGTAAAGATTCGGGTTATTTGCATAAATTTCCCGCACCGTCGTTCCGAAGCGCCGCGCAATTGCCGTGACGGTATCACCTGCCCGCACCGTATAGACCGCCGCAGGATAAAGGATCAGGATCGCCTGCCCGATGACGAGCAGATACGGTGCCGATAGCCCATTCCAAACAGCAAGAAGTCCCATCGGCACGCGGTATGCCGCCGCGATCCCTGCCAGCGTATCGCCTCTTTTCACAACGTAAATTTCCATCATAATCTCCTTTTTATGTTTTATGTGGTTTTTGATAGCATTATATGAAGCTTCTTGCTTTTCGTGAAAAAATTTGCTATAATAGAAATAGTTTTTGATAAGGAGCTTTTCGTATGGGATTTGGTTTTTCGGGATTTAATTTCATGTTTCTTTTCATGGGCGTGATGTTCGTCGTCACGTCGCTGATCGTCACCGGCATCTTTATTCTTGTTTTTTCAAAAATGCTGAAAGAATGGAAACAAAACAACAATTCGCCGCGTGTCACCGTGGAAGCCACGGTTCTTGCCAAACGCATGAACACCACACGCCATAGAAGCGCACATCACGCAGGGCATCATACACATACATATTATTACATCACCTTTGAAGTCGAAAGCGGTGATCGCACAGAGCTTGCCGTTCCTTCTTCGGAATATGGACTCATCATTGAAGGCGACCGTGGCAAGCTTACTTTTCAAGGAACTCGATTTCTTTCCTTTGAAAGAACGTGATCTGCATACAAAACACCCTAAAAGAAATTATTCTTTCAGGGTGTTTTTTCTATCAAATTCAATAATGCCGAAAGGGAGTCGATCGCATAATCCGCCCTTTGTTCCTCACACGTCACGGGCATCATGCCGCCAAGCCCCTGAGTGATACGAATCGTCTTCATGCCAAGGCGTTTTGCAGGCGCGATATCGTTATCAGGGCGATCCCCGATCATACAAGCTTCTTCGGCGCTGCAGCCTGCGCGCGCCAACGCTCGGAGAAAAATTTCCGAATTCGGTTTTTCAATCCCCTCCTCCTCACGCAAAAAATTCATTCAAAAGGTCGTAATACTTCGTTTTCGTCGCATCAAATTCCATGCCGAGCGTTGAGAAAAATACAGCCTTACATTCCAAAAGTGCTTCCTCGCTCATGCCGCCAAGCTCCTTAAAATTATACGTCATCGACCAAAGACAATCCGTGATATCCGACCACCGATCTGCAATTCCTGCCTGTCCGAGATCCAGAAACCCAACAAGTTCTTTATTCGAAAGAAAAACGTTCGGTAGACAATAATCCCCGTGGGAAAATACGAAATCCTCCTCGGGACGATTTTTCGTGAGCCAAGTATAGAGCGAGGGGAGATCGGAAAAGCCAAGACATTCCTTCGAGCCGTCGGGCAAATGCGTGAGAAGGCCTGCCTCCATGCGGCTTTTTGCCCTTTTCAGTTTGCTGTCAAGATCATTTTTCACGGGACACGCCGAAATATCCACCGACCACAGCATTTTCAGTCCCATCGCCAAGGCGCGCGCCACTTCTTTTTTGTCCGCAAACGATGAATCAAACGCCATTTTACCCACAAGCTTCGTCATCAAAAGATAATTGTAGCCGTTCTCTTTTGCGAAAGCCAACACGCGCGGCACAGGCAATTTTCCATCAAGCCATGCCATCATCGCGTACTCACGATCAGCGGCTTCACTCGTTTTTTCAATCTTCAAAACCATATCGTCAAAGACCTGCACCGTGGAATCCGAACGTCCGATATCATCAATTTCAAATGTTCGGTTGCCAACAAGCGCCGCGATCGACTTCGGTAAGTTTTTCATCTCCATAATTATTTACCTAACAAGACTTCTTTGTTCGTGCCGTAAAAAATGTCATCATGACCGCTGATCATACGGCAAAAATCTTCAAAACGCGCCCAAAAATCCCATGCGTCAAATTCATAAGAATGTCCCCAAATATAAAAAAGCTGCGGCGTTTCGAGCTTCAAAGCAAGGAATTTTTCGCCAAGCGCAAACATTTCATCGGTGTCGATGTGATAGACCGTGGGATTCCACGCGATCGGATCGGTCGGCAGATCAAAAGTTCCCGTCGCATCGGTCGTTCTTGCATATCGGCAGCCCGTATGATTTTTAACAAGCGTTTCCACGCGCTTATCGTGGTTAACGCCGCCACCCGGATATGCCATGCCAACAACCTCATAGCCAAAAAGCGCCGAAAGCGCAAGTCTATCTTCTTCTACTTGACGGATCACTTCCCCATCTGCCGTTTTCGGCAAAAAGGGGTGTGTCAACGTATGTGCCGCCACCTCATGCCCATGATAAACAGAAAGTGCCTCTTCTTTTGTCAATTTGTCATGACGCACGGACACACCGTTGCGCACAAGCTCATTTTTACCACCGAAAAATTCCGAATTGACGTTAAACGTAGCTTTGAGTCCGTATTTATTGAATATTTCGACAAGACGCGCATCTTGCGTTACGCCATCGTCATAGCTAAATGTGATCGCTTTCATTTTTCCGTTCCACATAGCCGATCTCCTTATCTTCTTCAAGTTTATGATATCATCAGTATACCACACCGAGCGCCTTGGACGCAACCCCACGGACAGTTGAATTGCGTGCATCAGCGATACATTTTTTCACCGTGTATTCGTCAATTTCCGATAAAACATGATCCGCGAAAAAATTCGCAAAAATCTATTGCGTTTACGGGATAAAAATGATATCATAATATATAATAGTGAAAAAATTAGAATGAAAAACGAAAGGCGGCTTTCCACGATGAAACACCCTTTTATCCCCGATATGATGTTTGACGGTATTTATGACATTACTCCCGAATTTTTCACAAAACACGGTATTCGTGCGGTTGTCTTGGATATTGATAACACCCTCGTGACCTACGGCATGGCAAAACCTACACCCGAAGTCCATTCCTGGATCGAATCCCTTCGCAAGGCAGGTCTTTTCGTCGCGATCGCTTCCAACAATCACAAGGCGCGTGTCGAGCTTTTCAACGAGGAGATCGGCGCTTTCGTTACTTGGGAAAGCAAAAAGCCATTCGCAAAATCGGTTCACATGGCGGCAGAACATTTCGGTGTCAAGGAAAATGAGATCGCCGTCATCGGTGACCAGATCTTCACGGACATTTGGTGCGCAAGAAACGCAGGCTCGTATGCTGTTCTCGTCGTACCGCTCAAATATAAGGAAAACCTCTTTTTCCGCTTCAAAAGAATGTGTGAAAAACCGTTTATCCGTGCATATAAAAAGAAAAAAGCAAAAGCTCAAGGAGAAAATTCATGACTTTTGAAAGTCTATACATAAAAAATTTCGGCAAGCTATCGAATCAAAAACTTGTTTTTTCCGATGGCGTCAACATCATTGAGGGCGCAAATGAATCGGGCAAATCCACGATCTGTGCCTTTATCCGCTTCATTTTTTACGGACTCCCCTCCAAAACAGATGAGAAACTGCACTATATCAGTTGGCATTCCTCCTCCGCAGGCGGCTCGCTCACCTTCCGTGAGGACGGCAAGCGTTACCGCATCGAAAGAGAGGTCATCTGCGTGACAAACAGCGAAGGCAAACATTCCTTCCGTGAAAAATGCGCCGTTTACGATGCGGAAACCAACGTTGTCGCTATGAAGACCACCACACCGGGAGATACCTTTTTCGGCGTTTCCGCGTCCGTTTTTGAAAGCACCGTTTATATCCGTCAAAGCGCAGAAAGTAAGGTTGGCGGACATGCGCTGGGTGAAGAAGCGGAAAACATTCTTTTCTCTGCCAACGAAAGCATCAATACGAAAAAAGCACTTGCGAAGCTGGACAGCGCACGCGTTTACCTCCTCCACAAAAACCGCCATGGCGGTAAGATCGCAGAAATGGAAGCGGAAAGCGAAGTCCTCGGCACAAAGCTTGAAGAAGCGAAAAAAGCAAGCGGTGACATCATCTATCTGGAAGGCACACACCGTCAGATCTCCGAAAAGATGGCAGAAAGCGAAAAACGCCTTGCTGACGTGCGCGCCGAGCTTGAAAAATATGAATGTTATACCTTGAAAAAGGCATACTTAAAACGCAAAACCGAGAAAGCACGCCTTGCGGAAACGGAAGAAAAGATCACCGCTTTGCGCAATCCGCCCGAGCACGGGGGTGCCGACATCTGCGATGAAGATTTCATCGGTGAACTGGAGAAAAAGCAATCCGAGCTTGAAGTTTTGACCGCACGCTATGCAGATGCGGAGCAAAACCTGAAAAAAGCCAACCAAAAGCTTTCCGAAATGAGCGATAAGATCGCCATTTTTGAGCGCTTCGGTGCCAAAGGCGGCAAGATCCGCGAGGAACTCATCACCAGCATGCAAGCAATGCACGCAAAGCAAGCAGGCAAAAAAAGACTTATGATTCTCTTTTTTGCGATCGCCGCGATCCTCGCTGTTATGGCAGGCGTTGTTTTGCTCGCACCCTTTGAAATGCCCGCTCTCCTCAAACGCATCTTGATTATCATTCTACCTCTCTTTGCCATCGCCGGTGCCGTTTTCGGCGCGGTATTCCTTTCCAAAGGTGCTAAGATTGGCAGCGAGATCCAGGTCATCTGCAAAAAATTCGATTGCAAAAACTACGTGGAATTTGAAGAACTTGTGAAAGCCGCATCGGAAGACGAGCTTTATATGATCGCCATCACCGATGCGCGTGATGAAGCTACGGAAAAGTTCCATGCCGCCTCCCGCAGTCTGGAAGAAGTCAGCGCCAGAAGCATTGAGATCCTGAGCGATTACGGTTTTGTCATCTCGGGAGATACATCGTCTTCTCTTGGTGAAGCGCTTGTTTATTGCCGTGAAATGCGCACGGAGCTTGTGAAACTGGAAGCCGTTCGCACGGAACAAAAAGCACGCATCGACGAGCTGGACGAATCGCTGATGGCATATCCGCGTGAATATCTGCGCACCGCATGTCTTGCAGACTACGACGAAGAAGAAATGGCACAGTTCAATCTTCCTGCCAAAAAACGTGAAAATGAATTTCTCATAGGCGCGATCAAGTCGCAGACGGAAAAACTGCACCAGATCGAAGTGGAGCTTTCCGCTTTGCGTGCAGTGAACGTCAGACCCACAGAGCTCGCGGAAGAAAAAGCCGCACTTGACGAAGAGATCGAAAAGCTTTCCGCAAAATGGAGCGCTTATATGCTCGCGATGGAAGCTTTGGAGCAAGCCGGCGGCAAATTGCGCGAGGGCATCTCTCCGAAGATCGCAGGCAATGCAGGCAGAATGATGAGAGCTATGACTGACGGCAAATATGCTGAAATGGGCGTGGATCTCGACTTCGGACTTTCCTTCTCGGACGGCGCCGAAATGCACGATGCTTCTTATCTGAGTGCCGGCACGGGTGACCTTGCTTATCTTTGTCTGCGCATGGCGCTTATTGAGCTTCTTTATAAAAAAGCGGTGCCGCCTTTCATCTTTGACGAAAGCTTCGCCCGCATGGACGATGACCGTCTGCGCCGCGTGCTGACGCTCATCTCCAAATATGCCGACAGAAGCTATCAGACCTTCCTTTTCACCTGCCACGGCAGAGAAAAGAATATGATGGCAGGCATCGGCGCACATTCTCTGCTCTCTCTTTGATATCGCATTTGATCACTTCTTTATCAAGTCATGGTCATTTTGCACAAAGCAAAATTTGATTTGTAAATTTTTTTGATAAATTTTACAAAAACTCTTTTCATCTGCTCTCTTATGTGGTATAATATACTCGTAAGAGAGCAGTCGCTTTTTTACAAATACGCGCGAAAGGTGAAATTCTATGAAAACCACGATCCTTCTCAGACAAGTTACCATTGATGATTCTGTACGCACCCTCATCGAAAAGAAGATTGGAAAGCTTGACAAGTTCTTCCATGATAATGCGGAAGCGTTCGTAACGCTGAGCAAAAAACGCGAACAGGAAATCTTAGAACTGACGATTACCGCGGCGGGCTCTCTCTTCCGCAGTGAAGTGGCAGGCCCTTCGTTCTGCCATGCTATCGATACAGCTGTTAACGTCATCGAACGCCAGATCCGTAAAAATAAAACAAGGCTGGAAAAGAAACTTCGCGAAGGTGCATTTCTCGACGGCGGTGCTCTTTCCCCTGCTGAAGTCGTTGAAGAAGAAACCGAATTCAAGATCCGCAAGAAATCCTTCGAACTCAAACCCATGACTGCAGAAGAAGCGATCCTTCAAATGAACCTCATCGGCCACGAATTTTTCGTTTACGAAGATCAGGACAGCGAAGCGATCTGCGTTGTTTACAAGAGAAAAGACGGCGCATACGGTCTTATCGAAACACATCATTGATCTATAAAATACCAAAGGGACGGTTTTCACCGTCCCTTTTCTTGTTGAGGCTCCGCCTCAAACTCCGCACGAGATTCCATCTCGTGGCTCTGCCTAAGGGACAATGTCCCTTAGGAATCCCGATGTAGGGGATATGTTTTTGTCAGATTTTCCAAGCGTGCGACATACGTCTTATATCGCTCGTCCTCGCGAATCGGATCGAACCACTCCCAGCCGCGTCGATTGGCAAGGATATTATACGGACTTTTCAACGAAATGAAGCCGAAAGACCAATAGTCGAGCATTTCGTATGCACCTGCAAATTGGAAGAATACACAATGTTGATCCTCCTTAGGAATATAGATCTTCGCTTTTATCGTGATCGCAGGGGAAGAACAGCCGATAATATCCCCATCTTTCAGCGCCGCCACCTTTTCCACAAGGGAAACGGTGTCCTCCAAAGCAACGAATGCGCCCTCTTTATCACCTGTCGAAGCGAGATAACACGCATGGCGGAAGCCCATCATCACGCGTTGCGGCGTCCAAAGATCGATCTTGCCATTTGCGGTGATGGGGTGTGCCTCATCGGGCGTTTGATCACAAATGGAATGCAAGAGCGAAAGCTGCACACGGCTTCTCCAAAGGCAGTCTGCGGCGCTTCGCTTTTGTTCACGCTGAATCCAATCGGTATCCAGAAGATCCCTAATCTGCACGAAAAGGTTTCTCTGGCGCATAATATCTGCCATTTCCCACTCTTTTCGGGCAAAATAGCGCGCTTGCAGCAGATGCTCTTTCGTAATGACTTGCACCGTGGCGTTTTCTTTCAAAAAATCAGCAATATGCTCGTCGTCCTCCCAAAGTGCCATACAATGCACAATGGTATCCTTGCTCCATTTATCAATATGATTGCTTGCAAGCACGGTTTCCGTCGCAAGACGAAGTTCATGCAGCACGCGCGGATCGCGCCAGATCGTCTTGCCGCTATGATAAAGCGCAGTGAAAAACTGCCAGAAATGCTTGCCGTTAGCAAAATCGCGTCTGAGCTCCCGAAGCTTTAAAACGACAGCGTCCACGTCCACCTCAGACATTTTCAAAAGGGCTTCATAGTCCGCAAGCAGTGCAAGATACTGCTCCTCACGGCGTGCATCATCTCTACCGAGGAGCGTATCCACCGTCACGGAAAAGATATCCGCGATGCTCGGCAAAAGCTCCATATCGGGATATGTCGAGCCATTTTCCCAACGGCTGACGGATTGATAGGAAACGCCAAGCTTTTCCGCCAGCGCGTCCTGTGTCATATTCGCATCTCTGCGATATTTTCTGATATTTTCTCCAATACCCAGTTTCATCATAGATCCTTTCCGTTTGCGCGCAAACCCTTGTGTTTCCCCGGTATCTTCATTATACGCTCTTTTTCTCACATTTGCAATAACGCATATTGTGAGAATTTTTCACTCAAAGTGAGAGGCAGGATTCCACCCAGCACCCAACCAAGGGATATTATCCCTTGGGAATCCCAATGTGAAGGCACCACCTATATACTTTCCCATTTTGGGTTCCAAGGGGCAATGCCCTTTGGCAGGTGCAGGACAGCGTCTTGCCGGGGTTTGGGGTGGAGTCCCAATTGTCCTTGACTTTTGAGGTGTGGAATGATACAATAAAAGGTAAGATAAATACTTAGAAAACGAGGTAATATCGCTGTTATGTTAAAGAAAAACGATATCGTTAAAATAGAGATCACAGACCTGACCGCCGAGGGCATGGGTGTTGGCAAACACGAAGGTTATGTGTTGTTTGTACCCAAAACTGCTATCGGTGACGTTATCATGGCGAAGGTTTTGAAACCTTTGAAAAATCACGGCTTTGCCAAATGTGGAGAAATTCTTGTGAGAAGCGCGGATAGAGTCGATGTGGATTGTCCTGTTTTTCAGAAATGCGGCGGTTGCCTCTTCCGTCATATTTCTTATGAAGCGGAGCTCTCCATGAAAAAAAGCTGGGTGGACGAGCATTTCCGCCGCATTGCAAAATTGGATATCGCGTGCGATCGCATTATTCCCTCTCCTGCGGAAAACGGTTATCGCAACAAAGCGCAGATCCCTTGCGGTAAAGATGCGGAAGGAAAACCTTCTTTCGGTTTCTTTGCGCCACACAGCCACCGCATCATTCCGTCGGAAAACTGCTGTTTGCAACCCACTTTCTATGGCGAGATCGTGAAAATCACGGAAAAATTTATGAATCAATATGGCATCGAGCCTTACGATGAGCTGACACACAAAGGACTTTTGCGTCATATTTTCATTCGTGACGGCAGAGTCAGCGGCGAAGTTATGGTCTGCCTTGTTTGCAATGGGGAAAAGATTCCGCACAGCGAAAAACTCGTCAAAATGCTCACGGATCATAATCCGAACATCAAGAGCATCGTTTTAAATGTAAATAAAAAGCCCGGCAATGAGATTTTGGGACTGAAATGTATCACGCTTTACGGCAAGGATACCATCACAGATACGCTTTGCGGCTTGGAATTTGATATTTCCCCGCTCTCTTTCTACCAAGTCAATCATGACGGCGCGGAAAAGCTTTACGCCGTTGCTGCAGAGTTTGCAGCACTAAACCAAGGGGAAACACTCCTTGACCTTTATTGCGGTGTCGGCACGATCGGTCTTTCCATGGCGAAAAACGCAGGCAAGCTGATCGGTGTGGAAGTGATTGACGCGGCTGTGGAAAACGCGCGCCGCAATGCCGCAAAAAATGACATTCACAATGCAACGTTTTTCTGTGCTGATGCAGGAAAAGCTGCCATGAAGCTGGCAGAAGCCGGTGAAACACCTGATGTTGTCATCGTCGATCCGCCGCGCAAGGGTTGCGGCGAGGACGTCATTGAAGCGATGAAGATCATGAACCCGAAGCGCATCGTCATGGTTTCCTGCAACAGCGCCACTGCCGCACGCGATTGCGCAAGACTCGCAGAAATCGGATACTTCCCCACCAAGATGAGAGCTGTAGATATGTTCCCGAGAACGGGGCATGTTGAGACGGTTGTCCTCTTGTCACGGGAAACATATCCACAAACAATAGAGATCAAGATGGAAGTGGAAACAGGCGAAGTCAAGGAACACCCCACCTACAAGCACATACAGGAATATGTCAAAGAAAAGTATGGCTTCAAGGTGCATACTGCTTATATTGCCGAAGTCAAGCGTATGTGCGGCTTGGATATGCACAAAGCACCTAATGCAGTTGAGCAGCGAAAGCACGAATATCACCCTTGCCCACCTGAAAAGGTTGAGGCAATAAAAGACGCGCTACGGCATTTTGGACTCATAGCAGAGTGACCTAATAGGCATGGTCGAATAATCGGCTATGCCTATTTTTTTCTGTGCGTTTTCGGGGTAATTATCGCCGTTTTCATCGTCTGTAAGCCTTTGTTCGTTCTCGTCTAATATCCTATCCCTTAATCTCTCTTTTTGAGGGAAGGGAGAAAGTCGGAGAGGAAAAAGAGGGTGAAGCGGAGGCTGTGGGAACGGTGCGTAAACCGCTTGCGGTTTTCCACGGTTTCCATAGCCGCAGCGAGGGAGAAAAGGGAGAGGTGACTTTCTCTTTAAGGCGGCGTTAGCCGCTGCTCTTTTGCTCTCCCTTTTC
>CAYXQF010000063.1:0-11202 GCA_964466625.1 uncultured Lachnospiraceae bacterium
TCCGTGATTTCAAGTTTTGAGATAGAAAAAGAACGATGCTAAGTCTTTCGACTCGGCATCGTTCTTTTCGTAGCTGTTTTCCAATCCTGTAAGACAGATGCCGTAAAATTGTGTTTTTTACGGAATTACTGTCTTATCGGCACACGGGAAAACCGCTCTTTTCTTTATTTCTCTTTTTTCTTTGCCTTTTGTGAGGCACGTTCGACCGCTTCCATTTCTTCACGAAGTTCTGCTTTTTCTTTTTCATAGGTATCGGTAATGTGATAAACATCTTCCGATTTACCGAGGATAAAGATATGATCCCCCTGTTGAAAGCGGTAGCCCGCACCGGGAAGCGGAAACATCTCTCCGCCAGTTTTCACAGAAATGATATTGACACGATAATCGTTTCGAATATTAAGTTCGGAAATCGTCTTACCTTCCCACGCCATTAACGCGGGGACCTCATAGATCGAATAGTCTTTCGTCAGTTCAATATAGTCAAACACATTGTTGGCATTATATCGGATCGCAAGACGCTCTGCCATCTCCTTTTCAGGATAAATCACTTCATCTGCGCCAATCTTCATTAAAAGATTTGCCTGAATATCCCGCTTCGCCTTTGCCACAACGTATTTGGCGTTCAACTCCTTAAGCAATGCCGTGATGACAAGTGACGATTGAAAATCGGAGCCGATACAAACAAAACAAATATCGAAATGATGCACACCAAGCGAACGAAGAACGTTTTCATTGGTGCAATCCGCGATCTGCGAATCGGTAAACGACATGGAGTAACGCTCCACGATATCGGCGTCTTTATCAACGATCATCACGTCATTGCCAAGATCCAGCATTTTCTGTGCCAGATGCCGCCCGAATCTGCCAAGTCCGATTACAAGTATGGATTTCATAGTTATAGCCCTTCTTTATTCAATAGATTCCAAAAAAATCAACCGACAAGAATCTTTTCTCTGGGACGTCTGATATCGGGAATCACGCTTTCCGTAGAAAATGCAAGTGCAAACGTTAGCCCTCCGACACGTCCCACAAACATGAGAAGCATCAAAATAACATGGGAAAATGATGACAATGAAGGCGTAAGTCCCATGGTAACACCAACCGTGCCGATCGCGGAGCTGACTTCAAAAAGAACGTGTTCCAGCTTCGCAGGCTCAACCGCGACAATGACGGTGGCCATCATAATCGTGAGGATCATATAAATACCGGTGATCGCGGCCGCTTGTTTAACAGTTTCATCGTCAATGCGTTTTTTGAAGATCTCGATGCCGTCCCGATTGCGAATATTCGCCGCAATGTTGAGCAGGACGATCAAAATTGTGGTGGTTTTCATGCCGCCTGCCGTAGAGCCAGGGCTACCGCCGATCAGCATCAGAATGATGGAAAGCATGCCGCCTCCATCGGAAAGCGCAGTCTGTTCAATCGTATTGAAGCCTGCCGTTCTTGTGGTCACCGATTGGAACAACGATGCCAGAATCTGTCCGCCCAGTGAAAGCTCCTTCATGGAAGCGTTTCGTTCAAGGATAAAGAACCCGATAGCTGCCGAGAGGATCAAAAATACCGTCATCACCAAAACGATCTTTGTGTGCAAGGTATATTTTTGAAAATGATGCTTGCATTTCAGAAGATCCGACCAGACAAAAAAGCCAACGCCGCCAATGACGATCAGCGCCATCACCACGATCTGCACCATGGGATCGTCACGGAACGTGGTCAATGAGGAATATTGTCCGTATTTGCCCATTAGGTCAAAGCCAGCATTGCAAAAAGCGGAAACCGCATGAAAAATCGCGTTATATAGTCCCTCCCACAAGCCCATGCGAGGGATAAACCGAACGGCAAGAAGAATAGCACCTGCACCTTCAAAGATCAAGGTGCCGAGCAAAATTTTCTGGATCAGCGACATCACGCCATTGAGCTGATAGTTTCCCGAAGATTGCATGAGCAATTTTCGTTGATGAAGCGTGATGCGCCGATGTGTAATGAAAGCAAAAAGCGTCATAATGATCATAAAACCCAGACCGCCGATCTGAATCAGCAAAAGAATGACAATCTGCCCGAAAAGACTCCAATATGTATAAGTATCCACAATGACAAGCCCTGTGACACAAGTGGCGCTGGTTGCCGTGAAAAGCGCATCCAAAAGAGAAGTCCATTCTCGCGCTGCAGAAGAGATCGGCAAACACAAAATGAGCGCACCGACAATGATCACGCCGAGAAAGCTCAGCACGATCAGCTGTGTATAGCCAAGTTTCCGTTTTTTGATCCTCAAAGCCTTTCCCTCCATACGACCGTTTGATTTGCATTTTTTACCATTTTCTCTATTATACCACCAATGCACCGTCTTGTCAAGAAGCGGAAGATTGACAAAACCCCTCAATTAGGGTATAATGATAAGAAAGATTCCGCAAGGAGTTTCCCAAAGGAGATATCTTGATGAACAAGACTGCCAAAAAAAGAGTTTCCAACTGTGAAACGTGTATGTATTACGATTATGACGTGGATTACGACGCTTATATCTGCACGGCAAACCTCGATGAAGACGACCTTGAACGCTTCGTGAAAGGCGCGAACAGCTATTGCCCCTATTACCGCTTCTACGATGAATACAAGAGTGTGCAGAAGCAGAACTGAACGCATTGACATTTTTGGATTTTTATGGTGTAATTGAAGCACAAAATATGATTCCGCTGAAATCTGCCCCACTTTATACGGTTTTTTAATACATTTATTTAAGGAGAGAATTTATGAAAAAGTTTTTATCCATCTTTTTGATCTTAATTTTTTCGTTTGTTTTGATCTCCTGTGAAAACAACACCTCAAATGAATGGACACCCGAAGGCATTTGGCTTGGATATCCAATCCATGACAGAGATCCTCACCCTGAGGAGATTGACATTGAGCTTTCCTTCACAACAGAAGAACCAGACTTTGCAAACAAACCCACCTCAATTCAAATCGTCAACAAAAAAGGGAACTCTTTTGATTTTTGCCCAATCGTCTATTTGGAAAAATGCGATGCCATCAATTACGATATCCACCCTTATTACAGCGGCTTTTGGGTAAGCGTTCCCTATGATCCGAGAGAAGCATGGTTCTCTCTCAATTCCGAGGACGACACCGCATCGGTATGTTTTTATCCGAATTTTCTGTGCGAAGGCTACAAGATCACCCCCGGATATTACCGCTTTGTCGTTTTCGTGGAAAACGAGCCGCATTACATTAAATTTGAGATTGAATAATCATATATCCCGCGCACAGCGCGGGATATATTTTTTCTCCTTGACATAAGAACATTTTCGTGATATACTTATAAAAGTATTTTTTCAAAGGAAGGTGAACTTGAAATGGACGACAGTGGCGATAGTACGGATAACAATACTTGCTTTTGTCTTGCATTTCATTTGATTTCATAAAACATTTCGACCGAAAGTCTATGGTTTTCCATAGGCTCGGTCGTTTTTTATACAAAAATCAAATGAACAAAACATTTTTTTAAGAAAGAAAGGTTATTATCATGTTTGGCGCAATTCTTTTGCAAGTTGTTCTTATTTTCTTAAACGCGATCTTCGCAAGCGCGGAAATCGCTGTCATCTCCACAAACGAAGCAAAACTCGAAAAGCTTTCCGAGGAAGGAAACAAAAAAGCACGCACGCTCCTCAAATTAAAAGGAAACTCTTCGAAATTTCTCTCCACCATTCAGGTTGCCATCACCCTTGCAGGTTTTCTCGGCAGTGCGTATGCCGCAGATAACTTTGCCACCCCTCTTGTGGAACTTCTCCTTAAGCTTGGTGTAAAGCTCCCCGTGGAAGCGCTCACCTCCATTTGCGTATTTGCCATTACGCTCATTCTCTCGTATTTCAGCATCGTTTTCGGTGAACTTGTTCCCAAAAAGATCGCTATGAAGCATTCCGAAAAAATGGCACTCATGCTCGCAGGGCTTTTGCTTTTCGTATCCCGTGCGTTTGCGCCCTTCGTATGGGTGCTCACAAAATCCACCAACGCCACACTTCGCCTTTTCCGCATCAACCCTGATGATAAGGAAGAGGAAGTGACTGAGGAAGATATCCGCATGATGCTCGCTTCCGGCAGCGAACAAGGCACCATCGACAGCATGGAAAACGAAATGATCCGAAATATCTTTGAATTTGACGATATTTCCGTCGGTGAAGCTTGCACACACCGCCGCGATGTGCTGTTTCTCTATCAAGATGACGGCATTGACGAATGGGAAAAGATCGTCAGCGAAACCCGTCACAAATATTATCCCATTTGCGGAAAAGATGCTGACGATATCATCGGCGTTCTGGACGCAGGCAAATTCTTCCGCGAATCTTTTGCCAATACGGAATGTGCGATCCGTGAGGCTTCCGAAAAGCCCTATTTCGTCCCCGAAGCAATGAAAGCCGACGTCCTTTTCACCAATATGAAAAAATCCCGTAATCATTTCGCTGTTGTCATCGACGAATACGGCGGCACGAGCGGTGTCATCACCATGCATGACCTCTTGGAGCTTCTTGTGGGTGATATCAGCGCCAAAGACGATGCTGTCACCGTCACCGAGATCGAAAAGCTCGCGGAAAACTGTTATCGCATCGCCGGCACGACTTCTCTTGCTGAGGTTTGCGATAAGCTGGGTATTCATATCGAATCCGAAGACGTCGACACCTTCGGCGGTTACGTCATCTCTCTTCTCAGCTTCATTCCCGAGGACGGAACCACACACGAGCTGGAAACCGAGGAGCTTCACATTCAAGTGGAACCCGTGGACGATCACCGTGTCGCCTTTGCGAAGGTCACAGTCAAGGAAAAAAATGAGTTCTGATATACATAAAAAACGCAGGCATTGCCTGCGTTTTTCTTTGTTTTAATCTGTTCTGAGCGCCACAACGGGATCCTTCTTCGCCGCCATACGGGAAGGCACAAGACCTGCGATGAGCGTCAGCACGATGCTGAGTGCCACAAGGATCATAGCGCCGCCAACGGGAAGGATCGCGTTGAGGATACCGATGCCCGTGACCGCGTGTAAGATCGGATTCGCGATCATGATCAGCAGTAATGTAATGCCAATACCAAGCGCACCCGAAATAAAGCCAACGATCGCGGTTTCCGCATTGAATACACGGGAAACGTCCTTCTTCGAAGCGCCGATCGCACGAAGGATACCGATCTCTTTTGTTCTTTCCAAAACGGAGATATAGGTGATGATACCGATCATGATCGACGATACCACGAGAGATACGCCGACAAATGCGATCAAAACATAAGAGATCGCATTGATTACCGTTGTGATCGAGCTCATAAGAAGCTTCACATAGTCGGTATAAGAGATCTTGTCTGTTTCGTCCACACCGTCGTTGTAAGCGGTGATCAAAGCCGTGATCTCGTCTTTGTCTTCAAAGCTTTCGGCATAAATATTGATAGCGGAAGGAGATTCCGCATCTACGTAACCGAGAAGCTTCAGATTTTTTTCATAAGTGGAGTCCGAAACGGTTTTCGGCATATAGGTTTCATGCAAAGCGGCAAGTGCTTCTTCCGTATATGCCGCAAGAGAAGCATCAAATGTCATTGCCAGCTGATCTGCCGTCATCGCACCGAGCGCGGTCTGCACTTCCATCGCATAGTTTGCCGCGATCTGCTGTTTTGCGGCGTTCGCCACAGCACCGAAAAGCTCTTCGTCGCTCATGCCTGCGATATAACCCTCAATCTGCGTGGTGTCGGTGATGCCCATTTCTGTGGCATACATCTGGATCACCATTTCCTCGAGCGCTTCTCTGGTGTACTGCGCAACGTACTGCTGCGCTGCCATTTCCAGCTCATCTTCGGGCATGACAGAGCTGATCTCTGTATAGATCGCTGCCTTTTCCGCGGTGGTGAGTCCTGCAAAATAGGAAAGAATTTCTGCCGCTTTCTCAGCGTCCGTCATTTCTTCCTCGGTTTCGCTCTTGAATTTCAGTCCTGTGAGAATATCCATCGTGGGATTTTCCATCTGCTCTTTCACGATCGCACTCTGCGCCGCATGCTCGATGGCGTATTCAGTGAGCGCGGAAGTATAGCCGATAGAGCCCGTCATCATGGAAGCAACAGCGTCCTTATCGGGACGGATAATACCAGAAACCGTCAGCTCCAGACCTTTTTCGGAATCGTAAAGGAATTTCATGCCGGCATCTGTCGCAGAAAGATCGGTGTAAGTGCCGTCAGCATTTTTCTGATAGAGATCGGAAGCGAGGAAAAGCTTGAAGGTCATATCACAAATCTCTTCATAAGACCAGCTCTCCGTCTTGCCCTCCTCCGTCTTACCCTCCATGGATTCTTTCATGGAAGCCTGCATCTCCTCTGTGGTCTTCAGACCAAGAACGTAAAGCGCCACGTCGGAAAGCTCATTATTTTCATCAACAACGAGAACGATCTCGTTATATTTTTCAGGCATATGACCGTAAAGCACGTCATATTGATCCGCAAAAAGATCACTCACAAGCGCGCCATCTTCTCCGGGAAGCATTTCTTCCCAAATGTCATATGCGGCAAAGCTACTTGCATTGGCTTCCATCATCTGAGCGGAAGATGCCGCATCGCCGCCTGCCATCAGCTCCTGCATCAGCGCCGTCAAGTCGCTTTTTACGACATTGCCGTTTTTATCTTGGGTATAAAGATGAAAATCCATATCGTAAGTATAGCGGATCGCGCTGACGAATTCATCAAATTCGGGCGTATTCTCCAAATATTTTTTGAAAGCGGTAAGATTATTTTTCTGCACCGTGGTGTTGGAAAGAGAGCTCATCAGCTCATACATGATGCGATTCGCATAGACTGCGTCAAGCTCATGCTTTTGCTCGGTGGCAGAGGTGTTCGCGCTCATCATCGTGGTGACAAGGCTCGACATATCCGCCGTTTCCGCTTGGAGCATGATAGGATAACTGGAAAGCGTATCTTCCTGCACACGGTTGATATACGCGGTAACACCGTTGGAAATGGAAAGGATCAGCGCAATGCCGATGATACCGATCGAACCTGCAAAGCTTGTCAAAAACGTTCTGCCCTTTTTGGTGCGCAGATTGTTCAGCGAAAGCGCAAGTGCCGTGCCAAAGGACATTGTGCGGTTTTTGAGGCGTTTCTCTTTCTTTTTCTTCGTCGGTTCCGATGGCTTTTCTTCGGTCTTGGGTGCAACGTAAGGATCTGTGTCACCGATGATCTTGCCGTCCAAAATACGAATGATACGGGTAGAATATTTCTCCGCAAGCTCAGGATTATGTGTAACCATGATAACCAGGCGGTCTTTTGCTACTTCCTTGAGCATTTCCATGATCTGCACACTGGTTTCCGAGTCGAGCGCACCAGTCGGTTCGTCTGCAAGCAAAATCTCGGGATTATTGACAAGCGCACGCGCGATAGCAACTCTCTGCATCTGACCGCCCGACATCTGATTGGGGCGTTTATGAATCTCGCTCGCAAGGCCGACCTTTTCCAAAGCGTCTTTGGCGCGACGGCGGCGCTCTGCCTTGGAGATACCCGAGATCGTCAGCGCAAGCTCAACGTTTGCAAGAACGCTCTGGTGAGGAATGAGGTTATAGCTTTGAAAAACAAAGCCAATGGAATGATTTCTGTATGCGTCCCAATCCGCATCACGGAAATCTTTCGTGGATTTTCCGCTGATGACAAGATCGCCGCTGGTATATTGGTCAAGTCCGCCGATGATGTTGAGAAGCGTTGTCTTACCGCAGCCCGAAGGACCGAGAATGGAAACGAATTCGCTTTTGCGAAATTCCACAGAAAGTCCGCGAAGCGCTGCCACACGGTTATCACCCGCGGCGTATTCTTTGTGAATATCTTTTAATACAAGCATGGGAAGTCCTTTCTTTATCATATGATATTTTTTATAATATAATATTATACACTTTATTTATGAATATCGCATGAACAAAGAATGACAAAAAATAAATATTTTAATGATATCCCTCTCGGCAGATCATGGGACAGCGTCCCATAAAATCAATCCGTCACGAGAATACACTCAGGGCAAGGATAACCAAGATCACGTTTATGAATCCCTCTTTCGATCGCTTCAAAAACGAACATCATCGGTCCGGGATCGTAAGCCATGGAAAGCTTTTGATCGGGAACGCTTTTCAGATGTGCGGGGATCTCCTTGCGATGCGTGAGGGTATAGGCTGTGAAAGGCGCTTCCAGTATCGCCACAGCTTCCTTTACCGCTTCGTCACAAATCGCAAAAAGTTCTCTTGCCTGCTCTCGGGCAAGACATGGAACAAGTCCCTTCGGTGTTTCTCCGCTCATATCTAAATATCCACGCTCGGCAAGCAACGGCATCGCTTCGATGATGCGACTGTCGAGATTCACGCTCTTCGGGTCAATACCTTTGTGAATGAAATAGAGCAGCGCGGCGGTAGCGTTTTCTGCTTCCATATACGTTGCAAAGCGCATACCGTCATATTTTCCGTATGGATACAGAGCCGATTCGTAATTAAAAAAGCGAAGCCAACCAATACGCCCCTGATCCTTTAAGGTATTCACACGTTCCCCTGCAAGACAATAATTTTCTTTACCGAGGTAGGCATCACGCGGAATGCTCTCTTGTATCCAGCCGAAAGCGATCCATTTGCCGCCATTCGGTCTTTCAGGGAAAACTTGCGGCTTTCGGCACGCGGAGCAAGCGTTCCAAGTCACCGCAC
The DNA here is from genome assembly GCA_964466625.1 of uncultured Lachnospiraceae bacterium. Taxonomy (GTDB): domain Bacteria; phylum Bacillota; class Clostridia; order Oscillospirales; family CAG-272; genus QALR01. Next base: position 8,688 of record CAYXQF010000063.1, read on the forward strand.
TCGCAATGTGGATCAGCATATAACGCTCCAAACTCTCGCTGTAATATGGTTTTGTCTTCAGCTTTTCGATGGCTTTTACCACGGGAACACAGTAAGCGTCCGCATAGTCATGCACGAGCGCTTCCGCCTCTTTCACATAGCGGTAACCATCGTCCGCATCGTAAATAATAAAATCCGTGTACACCTTGCCATCGCCCATACGCACCATCAGTTCCCCGTCCACGAGCCGCTTTACGATCGGCTCCACGTATGCCGCCGCAACGCCAATGGCACGCGAAAGTTCGGAGATCGTCACGGGCTTTTGATAAGCAAGGAGCAGAAGATTTTGCGCCAGCACATCATCGTTCACAAGACTCCCCGGCTCTTCATTCATACCGCCCATGCCGCTGTTCGCAACGTATAGTGTTTTCGGTTTATAGCTGTTTTCTTCGTAGTTTTTCATCTTTTCAAACCCTTTCTTCATCTGTTTTCGACCGAAATCCAAACGGCTCTTAACCGTACCGACCGGCATTTTCATCATCTGGGCGATCGCCGCCACGGTCTTTCCGTAAAAATAATGCTCTACGATGATCTCTCTATAATTCGCGGTAAGATACGAAAGCTCTCGGCGCACCTTTTCTGTTTCGTCGTCGGAAAGAAGTGCCTCCGTGAAATCTTCGTCGTCCAAGACGTCAAATCCCTCGCCGATCGTGACGGTGGGCATCTTGTATTTTCGGCGAAGCGTATCGTTGAATTTGCGATTCAAAATCGTCAGCAAAAAGCCTTTTGCATCATCAATGACACCACCTCGCGCTAAATATTTCAGCGCGCTAAGCATCGTTTCCTGCGTGAGGTCTTCCGCCTCCGCAAGATCACCGCATTTTGCAAGTGCCGCTGAGAGCAAAAAGTCCAGTTCCTTTTGAATTTCGTGTTTCATGTCTATTTTCCTTTTCTTGAAAGCTTTCGCCTATAAAGTCGCAGATTTTTCGTTTGGTTCGATGGTTTTTCAAATAAGGGGTTCCATCTTTTGCAGGGTCCTGCCCCGCACCCCGCATAAGGGGTATTACCCCTTATGAATCCCAATATGGAAGATTCTTTTAACCCTCTCCCCACCATGGGTTCCAAGGGGGGAATCCCCCTTGGCAGGTGCAGGACGGAGTCTTGCCGGAGCCGCGAGGCAGAGCCTCGCAACAAAAAAAGGTGCGAAAACGCACCTTTTTCTTTTATTTTTTAGGGGGGAAGAAATGATCGTCATAGCCGTAGCCTTGCTTTTCGCCCTCGGCTTTGGATTTTGCTTCCGCTTCACGGCGGCGAGCTTCTTCCTCGTCACGTTTGCGTGCTTCAGCTTCTGCGGCTTCGCGAAGCTTATTTTCTTCTGCGGAACGGCGGCGTTTTTCTTCACCGATGGCAACGATCTCCTCCTGAGTGGCTTCGTCGTTTTCCATCGCAGCCTTAAACTGCTCGTCGTCCATAATTTCGTTTTCCACGAGGAAATCCGCAAGAAAATCGAGCTTTGCTCTCTTTTCCGTGAGAATATCTTTCGCTTTTGCGTATGCTTCGTCGATGATGATCTTCACTTCTTCGTCAATGAGAGAAGCAGTCTGTTCGGAATATACCTTGGAAGCATTGAAATCTCTGCCGAGGAAGACTTCACCCTCGCCGTGCTCACTGCCGAGGTGGATCGTACCTACGCGGTCACTCATACCAAGTTCGGTAACCATGCGGCGCGCGATCGAGGTTGCACGCTGAATATCATTGGAAGCACCGCCGGAAACGTCACCGTAAATAATTTCTTCTGCAGCTCTGCCGCCGAGGAGCATCGCGATGTTTTCCTTGAGCTCGTTTTTGTAAACGCTGTATTTGTCTTCCACAGGAGGATTCAGCGTATAGCCGAGCGCTCTGCCGCTGGGGATCACGGAGATCTGGCGAACGGGATCCTGTGTGGGCAAGCAATATGCGAGGATCGCATGACCTGCTTCATGATATGCAGTCTTGCGTTTTTCTTCGGGTTTGATCTTGTGGTTGCGCTTCTGTGTGCCGACGGTGATCTTGATGAGAGATTCTTCGATGTCGATCATGCCGATAAGCGCTTTGTTTTTTCTTGCCGCAAGGAGAGCAGCTTCGTTGAGAAGGTTTGCAAGGTCTGCGCCCGTGAAACCAACGGTGGTCTGTGCGATCTTTTTGAGATCCACTTCTTTTTCAAAGGGTTTGCCCTTCGCGTGAACGTGAAGGATATCTTCTCTGCCCTTGATATCGGGATAACCAACCGTAATTTGTCTGTCAAAACGACCGGGACGGAGAAGCGCAGGGTCAAGGATATCGGGGCGGTTGGTCGCCGCGATGACGATAACGCCGTCGTGACCGCCGAAGCCGTCCATTTCGACAAGAAGTTGGTTGAGCGTCTGCTCGCGTTCATCGTGGCCGCCGCCAAGACCGGTACCGCGGCGTCTGCCCACCGCGTCGATTTCGTCGATGAAAATGATGCTCGCAGGCGCTTTTTTCGCAGTTTCAAAGAGATCTCTTACACGGGAAGCAC
>CAYXQF010000064.1:0-11168 GCA_964466625.1 uncultured Lachnospiraceae bacterium
AGATTTTTGCCACCTCCCTCATCAGAGGGAGGCTTTGATGCGGTGCAAAACCGCAAATAAAGCATCACACCGCACGGTATATATAAGTGCGCTTTTATATTCATTCAATCACTAAATATTTGTCACGAAATAACAGTCATCAAGTTCATTGTTCCATGAGCTTTTTTGCCAATGAAATGGCCTGCTCTGCAAGATTATACCTCATGTCCTTTGTCATATGCCACTTCCATTTCGGTGCATCCGGCTTTATAGGGTGTATATCAGAAACCATCAACAAGGCAACCGCTTTTAATCCAAGATATTGAGCAACACTAAAAACGGCGGATGTTTCCATATCTACACCAACAGCACCCTTTTCTCGCCATAGATGCTCTTTACTAAAAGTCTGGCGGTATACTGCATCGGTTGACACAATGGGATAATTGCTAATGTTAACTAAAGATGTAGCAATATTCAGTAAATCATCATTTGGATACGATGCTTCAATGAATTCGTAATAGTGCAGGGATGTACCCTCCTCTACAAAAGCCTTTTGGGGAACAATGATTTCGCCAACACGGACTTTCTCATCATAGGCTCCACACATTCCAACAGCAATGATGTTTTTTACACCCAAGGCAGCAAGTGTTTCAACCGTGTCTACAGCTTGTGGAGCGCCACGGCCACCATCCAGGAAACACAGGTTTAAACCCTTTATCTCCCAAATTGGACAACGATTGAGAAAGCGCGGGAAAGGCTCTGTCATTTCCTCCGTATCATAATGTTCGATAAGGTAGTCTGTTCCTTTGCTCATAAAAAACACAACTGCTGTTTTTGGCAAATGTAAATGGCACTCACGATGTGCGCTGCTTATTTGCTCAGATGCTGTAATTACTGCCTTAGAGTTATCGTTAGGTAAGAACCACATAACTAACCTCTCCTCTTTCAGATTCAGTATTCAAAATTTATTTTATCATATAGCTATAATATATTCAGAACAATCCCAGCAGATGATCATGCTGGGACTGAAACTGTTTTACGAACACTCGCCTTTTCGCCGCCCCTTATGGTTATTTTAAACAAATCATTATATTTCAGCAAGAAGCGCGTCAACTGCCGCATCGGTCGTTGCCCAGGAAGTCGTGATTCTGACGAGATGTTTGCCGTTTTCCTGCACACCCCAATCGTCGATAACAAAGCCTTTTCCCATAAGTGAATCCAATTTTTCTCGGGAAAGCAAGAAAAATTGTTGATTACTCACAGAATCGAGATACATTTCATAGCCTTTTGCAAGAAACGCCTCTTTGATCTTCATAGCAAGACGAATCGCGTGACGGGAAATCTCCATATAAAGCCCATCGGTAAAAAGCGTATCAAACTGAATACCGAGAAGTCTGCCTTTGGCAAGGACAGCACCATGCTGCTTCATTTCCGTGAAAAAATGCTTGCCAAGCTCCTTTTTCGGGAAAACAAGCGCTTCGCCAAAAAGCGCACCCACTTTTGTGCCACCGATATAAAAAGCATCGCAATATTTCGAAAGGACGGGGGGTGTCACGTCCGTGTCTTCCGCCGCCAAGCCGTAACCAAGTCTTGCGCCATCAAGGAAAAGCTTCAGTTCGAACCGATCGCAAATCTCACGCAACATTTTCAGTTCTTCAGCAGTATAAAGCGTGCCGTATTCGGTGGGGTGAGAAATATAAATGGCGCCGGGGTGCACCATGTGTTGCCAAGTCGCGTCGTTGTAAAAATTCTCAAGATATTTTTCAGCGCTTTGGGGCATGAGTTTCCCATTTTCGGCAGGCAGCGTGATGACTTTATGTCCCGAAGCTTCGATAGCACCTGCTTCGTGAACGCTGATATGCCCCGTTTCCGCCGCGATCACGCCTTGATGATTATTCAAAAGATAATCAAGAACCGTAGAATTGGTCTGTGTGCCACCGACAAAGAAATACACGTCGCCGTTTTCACATGCGCAAGCGGCTTTGATCTTTTCTCGCGCAGAGTCACAGTAAGCATCGGCACCATAGCCTGCGGTCTGCTCCATATTGGTTTCCATCAGTCGCGCCATAATCTTTGGGTGCGCGCCCTCAAGATAATCGCAATTAAATCGATACATAAAATTTTCTCCTTATATATAATAACGATGATCAAGTCAAAATTTTTGAGATCTCCCTTGCGATCGTTTCCATCTCTGCCTCTGTATTTTGATAGGAAAGCGAAATGCGCAGCGTCCCTTTTGCCAGATCCTCGTGCAAGTCGATCGCACGCAAAACGTGAGAAATTTCAGGATTTTTGCTGTCGCACGCTGAACCCGTGGAAACACAGATCCCTGCAAGATCCAATCTGTAAAGCATCGCCTCTCCATCGGCATGCGGAAAAGAAAGGCTTAAAATGCCTGTCGCGTGATCTTTTCCACCGTTTCTGTGGAAAATCACGCCCGATTTTTGCAGATCCGAGAGAAGAACCTCCTCCAAGCACAGAAGATGCGCGGTTTCCGCCGCCATATTTTCACAGCGATTTGCAAGCGCTTTCGCCATCGCCACAGCAAATGCCACGTTTTCCGTCCCCGCGCGAAGCCCACGCTCCTGCGCACCGCCGTACAGATACGGCAAAATCTCCGTTCCTTTTTTCACATATAGGAAGCCGATTCCTTTCGGACCGCCGAATTTATGCGCAGATGCAGAAAGCAGGTCCACATTCATCGTCTTGACATTGACAGGAATATGCCCCACCGCCTGCACCGCGTCCGTATGAAAATAAGCACCCTTCGTATGTGCGATCTCAGCAAGCTCGCAAACCTTAGAAACTGTGCCAAGTTCATTGTTGACCGTCATCACCGAAACGAGCCTCGTGTCTGCCGTTATCGCCGCCGCAAGCGTTTCGGGCAGTAGCACGCCATCTCTGTTCACGGGCAAAATTTGCACGTCTTTTCCTTGTTTTTTTAGCGATGCAGCGGTTCGAAGCACTGCATGATGCTCTGCCGCCGATGTGAGAAGCAAGCCTTCCCCTGCCGTCATCACACCCGAAAGCGCAAAATTATCACTTTCCGTGCCGCCCGACGTAAAAAAGATCTCCTCAGCCTCAGCGCCGATGCAAGCGGCAACTGTTTGCCGCGCGTTTTCCAGCGCGCACCTCGCTTCATGCCCAAAAAAATAAAGTCCCGAAGCGTTTCCGAAAGCTTCCGTCAGATACGGCATCATCGCGGCGATCGCTTCTTTATCGGGGATCGCCGTCGCGGCATTATCCGCATAGATCACCACAGGACACCTCCTCCAATAAACCTATCCGTATTATACCACGCCCCACACAAAAACACAAGATATATTATTTTTCTTATAACGCACCCCTTAAGAATCCCGACGGTCATGCCATATACTTCTTTTTCTCTTTACGGTATCGAAGAAATGCCACACCGCAAAGCACAGAGCCAATAGTAATGTCGACGATAAGTGCAAGCAAGAGCACAGATTTGATATTCGCTATGGTATCGTAGGCATCAAAAATTGCATCTTGCGTAATGACGTATGCACCGTTGTCATCATAACCGTATAGTCCTGCATTTTGGTTTTTCCAAAGAAAAGTGTGATATTCTCCGTTTACCCAAAGATATGCCGTTCTGTAAGTGTCGTTCTCTTCCCAATCCTCGGGCAAAGCGACAACGCCTGTCGAACCGGAGCTCCAAGTATCCCCGGGGCCGTAATAATCCGGTTCCATCACGATCAGATCCTCACGGTTTTCGATATTCTCGCTATCGTCCTCCATGTAAGCAATAAACGCCTCCACGGTGTCAAAATAAGTTTTTTCCGCAAAAGATCTTTCATGATCGTCCACCCAAACCGCCGAGGAAAGAAGCACCGCCGCGATAATGCCGAAAACGCCGACGTTAACGAGAAGGCGGCGAAGCAAGCGTTTCCCTGCCGCTGTCCACGGCTTAATCACGACGGGATAGCCGACAGCATTCAACTTTTTCGCCAAAACAAAGCGCCAAACGATCAAGAAAAGCAAGAACGCGGTAAGCGCTCCAAGCGGCGCGTAAAAAAAGAGCCAAGTCGCCATATCCATGCCGTAAAAACGGTCGATCGTGACGAGCGGAAGCGTTGCGGCAAAGAGTAAAAAAGTCAAAAGGAAACTATTTTTGCCAAGGCGCACCACGCCACTTTTATATTCCAAAAGCTGTTCTTCCTCAAAATCATCAAGTCCCGAGATCGCATGATTCAAAAAGCAAAATTCACAGATAGCGGCACCGACAAAGAACGCCAGCGCGACAAAAAATCCGATCAACGCCTCGTGAAGCGCATTGCAGATGATCGCCGCGATGATGCCGGCGATCGCGATCCCACGGGCGATCCAGCTTCTGTCATGGAGCGCAAGCTCCTTTTTACGCAAGAGATTTTTCATTTGTTTTTCCGTTTTTTCTTTTTGATAACCCGTATCAAATGTATCCGCCGTCTTTCTCTCTCCGCGCAGAAGTTCGTCCACGGTAATATCAAAAATCTCCGCCAAGACGGGCAGCAGCGTGAGATCGGGCGCACATTCGTCCCTTTCCCATCGGCTGATAGCTTTATCCGAAACGTTGCATTTTTCGGCAAGCTCTCGTTGTGTCATGCCACTTGCTTTTCGCAAAGCGGCAATGAACGTACCTATTGTTTTCTTTTCCATAAGCTCCTCCAAAAATTGATTGAAAACGCGTTTTCTGCCATCATTCTCGCACATCGGCGCGTTTTTTTCAACGCCGCAAACCGAAAAACACTCTCGCAAAGCGAGAATTCGGCGAAAATCCCCCGAAACGAACCATTTCGGAGGATTTTTTATCAGCGTTTATACGTTTTGAGCTCTCTTTTTTGCTCCGCTGTGATGCGGAAGCTTTCACACGCTTTTTGTATCGTTTTATTATGTGTGAAATCGTCAAGACGATCGCCCACAAGGATCGGCAAGATCATGTCGAAATGAAAGGCAAGCGCCGTCGCGAAATACCATGCGCGCATCATATTGACGTAATATTCCTCGCTTTTGACCGCAAGAACCATTTCCGCATATTCGGGCGAAAAGCTCTCGTCCAGATAATATTGCATCAGCGTTTTGATGCCAAAACGCACAACGTAGACATGCTCACTGAAAAGAAAGCGGCGAATCACGGAAAGAAGCGCGGTTTTGTCCTTTCTTAGACTTTTGGGATTGGTCATGTCGCAAGTCGCCCAGTTATCAACGTGGGGCAAAAACGCTTCCAGCGCCGCCACGGTTTCGTGAAAATCCCGCATCTGCTCGATCAGAAAGCCGTGGAGATTATTCTCTTCATAATAGCGATGCGGCAATTCCTGCAGAAAAGCCGCCGCGTCGGGTGTTTTCGCAAAAGCTTTTGCGAAGTGGCGAAGCGCAGGCGTGCGCACCCCGATCACCGTTTCTTTCGGTACGTTCGGAATCAGCTTCGCTTGAAAATCCCGATAAGCCATGTCCCTCATCGCAAAAAGCTGTTCCGTCACCTTATCCACCGACAACCTCAAGAATCTTGTTCACGATACCGACGATATACGGAAACTTCCAAACGTTTCCGATGCCGATCGCGCAACCTGCACTAAGTAAAATAAAACCAAGCCTGCTTTTTAAATGTTCTCTTTGCATAATGTCCTTCCTGCTTTTTTGAAAAAGCGCTAAGCTATTATTTATTTTTCACCGACGTAAGTAAATCTTTTGTATGTTTTTCCGTCCCGCTCCACGGTTTCATTCCACATGGCAAGCGGACGCACCCAAACACCGCCCTCGCCGTAAAGCGCGCGATAGACCACCATCTCCTCCAGCGATTCGCTGTGTTTGGCGATGGCGATCACCTCGTATTCATTCCCTTTGAAGTGGCGATATTTTCCAAGCTTCGGCATTTCCATCTCACGCCTCCGCTTTTTCTTCGACAACGTCTTCCGTGGGTGCCGGCGCATCGTCAACAAGACGTCCGCGCATCAGTTTTGCGCGTTTGAAGTAGATGAACATTGCCGTACTGCAAACAAGCCACCCTGCGGGATAAGACATCGCAATGGGAAGAACGGTATTGGAGATGAAGTTTGCCATGATAAAAAGATATGCCTGACGGAAAAATACAAAGGAAGAAAGCATCACGATCATCGGCGCCGTGGTGTTACCCGAGCCGCGAAGCGCACCCGCATAGATCTGATTCATGCAACAAAGCACATAGAAGGGGGAAATATAGCGAAGGAAGATCGTACCGTATTCCACAGCACCCTCGTTGAAAAACTTAACGAGATGCGGCGCGAAAATCATTACGGGGATCATCAGAATGATCGTAGACGCAAACGACATCAAAAGTGCCGTGCTGACACCGCGTCTGGCACGCTTTTCGTTGCCGATGCCGAGGTTTTGTCCCACAAAGGTCGTGGAAGCGAGAGAAAGCGACTGCATCGGAAGAAGCACGAGCTGGTCGATCTTGGAATATGCGGTCCAACCACCCATAACGGCTTCACCGAAATAGTTGATATAGGATTGCACAAAAATATTGGAGAAAGAAGTGACTGCCATTTGAATCGCAGCAGGGATACCAAGCTTTACAATCTTCGCAAGCACACTGCCATGAACACGAAGATGGGAAGGATAAAATTTCACACAAGTATTCGTTTTCATCAGCGTAATGACAACAAGCACGGCGGAAACGCCCTGCGCGATGATCGTCGCATAGGCAACACCTGCAACCCCCATATCAAAAACAAGAACAAAAACAAGGTCAAGCACCACGTTTGTCAGCGCAGAAACCACAAGAAAATAAAAAGGACGCTGGGAATCACCGACCGCACGCAAAATACCTGCACCGATGTTATAGATCATAAGACCAAGGATACCCGCAAAATAAATGGTCAGATATTCAGCGGCTTCTGCCATAACAGATTCGGGCGTTTTCATAAAACGAAGCATCGTCGGCACCATCGCGATGCCAATGCCCGTAAAGAGTACGCCGAGAACGAGCGTCATAACAAAAGCGGTGTGAATGGTGTCATGCACCTTATCATATCGCTTCGCACCGTAAAACTGCGAAATAACAACGCCCGCACCGCTGGAAAATCCAAGGAAAAAGCCGATCAAAAGGTAAGTGATCGGACCGACAGAGCCAACTGCCGCAAATGCCGCATCGCTGACGTAGTTGCCCACCACCCAAGAGTCCACCATGTTATAAAACTGCTGAAATATGTTGCCGATCAAGAGCGGGATCGCAAAACTGATCAAATGTTTCGGGATACTGCCCGTGGTCATATCAACGTCACGCCGACGACCGCCGAAAAGCTTTTTGACTGCCACCATGATTTGTTACCGTCCTTCCTTATTCGTTAAATCAAAATGCCGCTCAAATGGTCGATCTCGTGTTGAATGATCTGTGCTGTCCAGCCCATGAAGATCTCTTCTTTAAGCTTGAAGTCTTTCGTTTGATAACGCACTTTAATCATTTCATAGCGTTTCGTTTTGCGAACACCCGAAAGAGAAAGGCACCCCTCTTCCGTTTCATATTCTCCCATTTTCACCATGATCACGGGATTGAACATTTCTTTATAAGTATTTTTTTCGCTGTCAAAAAACGCAATGATGGCTTTATTAACACCAATCATGTTTGCCGCCATACCAACACACCCTGCCGCATTGGCACGGAGCGTGTCCAGAAGATCATCTGCCACCGCAAGATCCGCTTTCGTTGCAGGCAACGCTTTTTGATTTAAGAAAAACACGTCTTTCATAATAGGTCTGATCATAATGCCGCTTTGATCCTTTCCAGAATATCCGTATCTGCAGGACAAAATTCATAATTTGCGATCTCATGTTTCGTGATCCAGGCAAGCCCTGCATGCTCCAAAAGCTGTGGCTCACCTTCTTCGATCTTCGCGAAAAAGAGCGTTAGATGCACGGTGATATCGGGATACTCATGTGTCACTTCCGTGAAAACTTCACCCACGGAAACGGTGATGGCAAGCTCTTCCCTGCATTCGCGGACAAGAGCCGCCTCTTTGGTTTCCCCATTTTCCACCTTACCGCCGACAAATTCCCAAAGAAGTCCGCAGGATTTTTCCGCAGGACGGCGGCAGATCATAAATCGGTCACCCTTCACGATCAGCGCGGCGACCACTTCCGTATATTTTTTCATGAAAAGATCCTTTGTTAAAAAATATTTCTGTTCATTTCGTTTCTGCGACTGAGAAGCGAACCGATAAACGTAACGACAACAGCAACACCCGCAAAGATCGTGATCAAACGGATAACACTCGTCCAGTCAGAGCTGTTTTCCGCAATCACCCCAAGACCATATGTACTGCAAACGCTACCTGCATAGCAGCAAGCGTCAAGAAGCGCAGAGAGGCTGCCAACGTTACCGTACTGACGCACGCTGAACGGAATGATACTCGTCGTGAGGTTGATGATCGAGCAGATCATGAAATACATCAAAGCAAAGCAAGCAACCGTCGTCACAAGAGAACGTGCGGGATAGAAAATAACGATCGCAAGCAATGACAATGCGGAGATCAAGAAAAATACACTTTCGAGGAAAAGATTGCCTTGCACACGCTTTTTCAGTGCCTTTACGAGGAATGCACCGAGAATGGAAAGAAGCGGCAAGATCATTGTCAAAAGAATGGAAAGCGAAGCAGTCACACCAAAGTCCTCACGAAGGATCGTGGGGAGCCAGTTTACGACACCGTCACGGATAAATGCCGCGCCAAATGCACCGAACGCCGCAAAAACCAAAACGGAGCAGAATGTCGCCGTATAAAGACGGAATTTTTTATTTTCCGTGCCAACGGAAGCCGCCGCTACAGGAGCAGTGATCTCTTCAAATTCCGCGCCTTTTCCGTGGAATTCATGCTCAATGTGACGAAGGCCGAAGAAATATGTCAGACCAACAGCAAAAACGAGTGCTGCGATCGCGCAGAACGTCACGCGCCAAGAAATATGCAGTGCCGCCATCAAAGCGGAAAGTCCATAGCAAACAAGCGTACCGATACCGTAAGTCACGCTCATGCAGATGATACACAGGCTGATGTGCTTCGAAGAAAGATATTTCGATTGCACGTTGAGAAGATTGCACCAGAGCATACTTTGCGCAATACCGTTGACAAGCCACACGAATTTCATCGGAGCAAGTGCAGGTAAAAGACCGATGCCGAGGTTGGAAAGTGCCGAGATGATCATTGCCGCTGTGACAACGTATTTCGGGTTATAATATTTGGACAGCACAGAATTGAGGAGCTGTCCCAGCGCATAGCTAAAAAAATAAAAGGAGCTGACGATTCCGACAGCATCTTTGGTCGCATCAAAGTCCATTTTGATGATATCAAGATTCGCGCCGTAGCCAAGTCTGCCGACGTACGCCGTGGAATAGGTCAGACAACAGATGAAGATCAGAAACGCGCCGTTCTTCTTGTTCAAAACGCGCATACGCTCATTCATAAAAATACCGCCTTTCAAAAAATTACACTTTATTTACAAATATTTATTATATCATACATGTATAAATATGTCAAGCAATGGGAGATTGCCCCGAATGTCTTTAAGGGTACTTTTGCAAAAGTTCCCTTAAAATCCCTCAAAACCTTCATTCGTACCTTTCGTGATATTTCGTGCAATGCTCAAAAAAAACGATGCCCGAAGGCATCGTTTTTATTTCAGTTTTCATAGATATTGCCGCTTCCCATCGCGCGTTCCCACTTGCCGGCAAGAGGAACAAGGCGGTTTTCCATGAGGGATTTTTGCACGTCAATAATATTCTGATTGGAAGAACCGCGGAAAAGAAGCGCAGGATTTTTCAATTCCTCCATGAATTTTCCGTCCACAAGCACATCAAGATTGGAAAGAAGTGCTCGCGCGATCGCAGGATCACCGACTTTGCCTGCCAAAAGCTCGTTTTCAAAAGAAAATCCGCTATAGCACCAGATGGTCTTATCGGGAAAACTTTCTCTCACCGCACTCGTCAAACGAACAAGCATCTCTTGATTTTCCGGCTCAAAAGGTTCGCCGCCGAGAAGCGAAAGCCCCGTGATATGTCCGTGGTCAAGTGCCGAGAGGATCTCGGCGATCGTTTCCTCGCCAAAAGGCTTTCCGTAGGAAAAATTCCATGTTTCGGGATTAAAACAACCCTTGCAATGATGTCTGCACCCACTCACAAAGAGCGAAACGCGAACACCGGGACCGTTTGCGATATCGTTTTTGCGAATCAAAGCATAATTCATGTCATTCTCCCGAATTAAAGGTGAAGAACACGTTCTTTGATCTCTTGCGTTCTGCCTTGATTCCAGTATTGTGTACCGATATAGCCGCAGGTACGTCTTGCCACGTTCATTCTGGTCTGATCGCGGTTACCGCAGTTCGGGCATTCCCAAACGAGCTTGCCATCTTTATCTTCCTTGATCTCGATCTCGCCGTCATAGCCGCAGTCCTGACAGTAGTCACTCTTGGTGTTGAGTTCAGCATACATGATGTTATCATAAATGAACTGCATCACGGAAAGCACCGCTTCGATGTTGTTCTGCATATTCGGAACTTCCACGTAAGAGATCGCGCCGCCGGGAGAAAGCGCCTGGAATTTTGCTTCCAAAGCGAGCTTATCAAAAGCATCAATTTCTTCGGTCACGTGAACATGATAGCTGTTGGTGATGTAATTCTTATCGGTGACGTTTTTCACCATCCCGAAACGCTTCTGCAAGCATTTCGCAAATTTATATGTCGTGCTCTCCAGCGGTGTGCCGTAGAGAGAATAGTCGATGTTCTCTGCTGCTTTCCACTTCGCTGTATATTCGTTGAGCTTTTTCATAATCTCAAGGCCAAGCGCTTCGCCTTCGGGTTCAGTCAGCTTGCGGTCAATAAGGCTGTAAACACATTCCCAAAGTCCCGCATAACCGAGAGAAAGGGTGGAATAACCGCCATGGAGATATTTGTCGATGGTTTCTCCTTTTTCCAGACGAAGGAGCGCACCGTGCTGCCAAAGGATCGGCGCCGCATCGGAAAGTGTGCCTGTCAGACGGTCATGACGGCACTGCAATGCTCTGTGACAAAGCTCCATTCGCTCGTCAAAGATCTGCCAGAATTTGTTCATATCTTTTTCCGCGGAAAGACCGATGTCCACGAGGTTCACCGTAACAACGCCCTGATTAAATCTGCCGTAATATTTAGGCTTGCCGTTTTCATCAAGATAAGGGGTGAGGAAGCTG
>CAYXQF010000065.1:0-10876 GCA_964466625.1 uncultured Lachnospiraceae bacterium
TGCTCCCAAACAACTAAATATTAAGTAAATACAGGCAAAAAAATATCGAGTGTTCTTAACATCAGTTATGAACACTCGATATGGTCTGAGCGACAAGACTTGAACCAGCGGCCTCTACCACCCCAACCCAGACCAAGCGTGTCCAAAATGAACACACCCAACGTACATACTTCGCACCGAGAAGCCGAAAAACCGTGTGTGTAGCCATCGGAAGCACGCACAAAATTTCCGCACTGAGCCCTCCGCAGAGGGCGTGGCAAAAACCTATACGGCTGTCAGTAGCACAAAATAAAATGGCGTGTGATGCGCTTCCCGATCGCACCAAAAATGGCGCGTGCCTTTTCCAAGCCCATAAATATGAAAAACTTGTAAAAACTCCGTAGAAGTACAAAAATAAGCTGCAAGCACCACGAAAATGTGGTATAATATAGTCAAGGCGGATAATAGATTAATGCTTGTTAATTTATGACGTAAAAGCGTGAAGAACGCTCCGCATGAGTAAGAACGTCACTTGCTCGTGTGGGGTGTTTTTTGCGCTTTTTCTGTTTTCTTGCCATGACACCCCACACAATTACAACATAGAGCCACCGACAGAAAGCATACTGCAAGAAGTCAAAGCGCCGAAAAGAGATTTACATTTCTTCTCGGCGCTTTTTTTATTACCTCAACTTTCTCGGGGTGTCCGTCAGCCCTGCAAGGTAGTCAAGGGAAACATTGTAGTATCTCGCAAGAGTGATAAAGTGATGCATTGGGAGTTCCTGCTGTCCACTCTCGTATTTTGCATATTGTTGCCGTACAGTTCCCAAAATTTCTGCAATTTCGCTTTGACTCTTGTCCGCATCTTCTCTCATGTCACGCAATCTTTGGTAAATATACATAAAAATTTGCCTCCTCAGATGTGTCCTAAATTGTTCACTATGTAGATTATACCATGCAACTGATAGGTTGCTATTGAAAAGCCACCAATAAGTTGCTATAATTTAATCATAAGGCAACTGATAGGTTGCAAATTGGAGGACAAGAATATGTACGGAAACTATCTTGAAGAAGCCTATGAGGGATTGCAAGGCGTAGACCTTGCAGACCGCTATTTACTGACATTGGAGCGTGCAAAGTGGCTTTGTCACCGTGTGATGGAAAATGGCTTGATTTTAGACGCTGGATTTGTCAAAAAGGCAGAAGAAGAATTATCCCGCTTGAAGTTTATGATTTTAGAATACGAACGATATAAACGAATGAAAAGAGAATGAAAAAATGAAAAACAGAACACACGAATATTTAACTGAGCCAATGATACTTACGAACAACAAGCACGTTGCAACCATGCGTGCACGTAGCACATAGCGTGATTACCGCCACGCGAGTGCGGAGAAGCGCACGGCTGCAACGTGCTCCGACCGAGGTTCAACGAGGTCAGCCACGCGCGGTTTACGTGGCGCGACCGAAAGAGGTGAACCCGAAGAAAAAGCGGTTTAGCGTTCTTCGGGTGAACCTTGGTCGAGCAAGGAAGCCGTAAGCGTGTCCCTCGCGCGCGCGTACGCGCGCATATACTTGACTAAGTATCATTTTAGGCTCACCCCCTTAGAAAGGATATGAAAAATGATGCAAAATCGTTTTGATGCGAACCATGCGACACTTCGAAAATATAACGACCATACGTACAAATTAACCATCTTTAAGTACGCGTATGATACCATTCCAGAGTTGCGAAAGTTGGGTATCAGATGCGAAGTGAACACAGAAAAATTGTCGAATAATCTCTCCCGAACCAAAACAACGATATATGATCTTGCCATGAGCAATCCGTGGGAACATTTCGTCACGCTTACCATTGACGGCGCGAAGCATGATAGAACCGATCTCGGAGCATACGAAAAAGCACTCAAAAACATGATTAAGAATTACAATGCACGCCATAACGCAAAAATTCGTTATCTCCTTATACCCGAATTTCATTCCGACAAAAAGAACTATCATATGCATGGTCTGATGATGGGCATACCGAAGGAGTGCCTTGAAGAATTTACAGCCGATATGTTTCTTCCCGAAAGTATCTTGAAGAAAGTGGAAGTAGGGAAGAATGTCAGCAGATGGAAACAGTATGCTGACCGCTTCGGTCATTGTATCGTGGAAGAAATACGCAACGCCGATGCGGTTTCCAAGTACATGACAAAATACATAACAGAGGATCTTGGAAACACCATAACAGAGTTAAACGCTCATGCGTACTATTGCTCTCGTGGCTTGGCACGTTCCAAAATCGTAAAAGAGGGAAGTCTTGTTTCTGTTCCTGTTCCCGACTATGAGAACGAATACGTAATGATAAAAAATTTCACATCGGAAGAAGAAGTGGAAGCTTACTTCTATGATGCGAGAAAGGAGAAAACACCATGCTTTTGTCCGAATATCTTTCCGAGTGGCTTGACGGCAAATGTCTGACACTCTCGCGCTCCACCTATGAAGCGTATACTGTCTATATCAATAAACACATGATACCATACTTTGAAGCCACGCGGACACAGATAGAAACCTTGAAGCCCAAACAAGTGCTTGCATACTGTCAATACTTACAGAAGAACGGCAGAACGGACGGCAAGGGTGGACTTGGCAAGGCATCTGTGAGAAAACACCTCGGTGTGTTGAAGCAGGCGCTCAACGATGCCGTGATGCTTGAATACATCGACCACAACCCCGCGACCGCGATCAAACTCCCACATGTGCCAACAGTAGCCACAGACGTGCGTTTTCTCGCGCTCACAGAAGCCCAAGAAGTCATAAACGCATTTGAGGGACACAATCTCAAACCCGTGGTGGTACTGGCTCTCTATTACGGTCTACGCCGTTCGGAAGTCCTTGGACTCAAATGGTCGGCAGTCGATTTTGCCCACGATACGTTGACGATCAGACACACCGTGGTGAAGAATCTGACTATCGAGGGAAAAGACCAAACCAAGACGGAATCGAGCAGGAGAACCTTCCAACTGCTCCCAGAATGCAAAGAGATGCTTTCAGATCTGAAAGCATCTCAAAAGTCCTCGAATGAGGACGGATATATTTTCTGTTGGGACGATGGGCGTTTGTTCCGTCCCGACTACGTGACGAGAGGATTTCAACGCGTTCTACGTTCCCATGGCTTGCCACGGATGCGCTTTCACGACCTCAGACACAGCACAGCAAGCATACTCTTTGAGCAAGGTTGGCAACTGGAAGACGTGAAAAACTGGCTCGGCCATTCCGACATAGAAACCACATCAAATATCTACTTACACTACGGTAGATGCCGAAAAATCATGCTCGCGGAGGGTATGAAAAATATGTTCAAAATATAAGAAAAAGCCCGAAAGTCCAAGACTTTCGGGCTTTGGTCTGAGTGACTGGACTTGAACCAGCGGCCTCTACCACCCCAAGGTAGCGCGCTACCAACTGCGCCACACCCAGATGCGTATAACATTATAGCAGATTAAGTAGTGTTTGTCAATACTTTTTTGAAAGTTTTTGAAGAAAATTCAAAGATGTTTTTGAAAAATTCGGGTTAAGATTACCCTGTAAAAACAGGGTAATCTTAACAGATCGAAAATTCCAATTATTTAACTTCAACAGTTGCGCCTGCAGCGGTGAGGTCAGCTTTGATCTTTTCAGCTTCGTCTTTGGAGATGCCTTCTTTGAGAGTTTTGGGGCAACCTTCAACGAGTTCTTTAGCTTCTTTGAGACCGAGACCAGTAACTTCGCGAACTGCTTTGATAACGCCGAGTTTGCTGGAACCGAAGGAAGTGAGAACTACATCGAATTCAGTCTTTTCTTCAACAGCGGGAGCTGCTGCGCCGCCAACTGCTGCTACTGCAACGGGAGCTGCGGAAACGCCGAATTCTTCTTCGAGAGCTTTAACGAGGTCTGCAACCTCAAGAATGGTAAGAGCTTTGATTTCATCAAGAATAGCTGTGATTTTTTCAGATGCCATGATAAATTTCCTCCATTTGAGTGATTTTTTGAATGATAATTTTTTAGATTTTTGTGATTTTGAGGCTTAAAACTTAAGCGGAAGCCTCTCCGTTTTCTTTGTCGACGATAGCCTGAAGAACATGAGCAAGACCATAGAGGGAAGACTGAAGGCTTCCGAGGATTTTGCCGATAAGAACTTCTTTGGAAGGAAGCTCTGCGAGTTCGTTAACACCTGCAGCGTCGAGGATTTTGCCGTCTACAAAACCTGCTTTTACTTCGAAAGATTCAACTTTGTCAGCGAATTTCTTAGTGATCTTAGCAGCAGCAACCGGATCTTCTGTGCTGGTAGCAACAGCGGTCATACCTTCGAGAACATTTGCGAGTTCACCGTAACCTGCGTTTTCGCAAGCTCTCTTTGTAAGAGTGTTTTTAACAACGGAGTATTCAACGCCTGCTTTGCGGAGTTCAGCACGAAGAGCTGTATCATCTTCAACAGTGATACCTTCGTATTTAACGATAACGCAAGCAACTGCATTCTGCATTTTGCTGGTCAAGTCAGCGACAATTTTCTTTTTGGATTCGAGAACCTGTGCACTTGGCATGATTTCACCACCCTTCAAATAATTGGAAAGCCAAGCTTTTTTCCCGCACTCGCTAATGCAAACGCGGAAGAAAAACGAATAAAAACAAAAAAGTCTTTACTGCAAATCCATAAGGACTGCAGGAAAGACTCATAAATCAAGTTTATAATCTCTCCTCGGCAGGGAAGCTTAGCTTTTATCAAAACCTGCTGTCTTAGGATTGCTAAAGCATTATATCATAAGATGATGGCTTTGTCAATAGTTTTTTTGAAAATATTTTTGAAAATATGCTGTTTTTTAAAAAATTCTTTGTTATATCCTTTTCTCTTTTTGAAAGAGAAAAGGCCGAAAAGAGAAGCAAAAAACGTTTTGCCGTGTTATCACACTTCGCACCGCCCGACACGTTTCGTTTCGACAACGAAACGGCGGAATCGCGGCGAATTTTAATAGAGGTAAAATATCCCCCTATTTCATGATTCTTTATTTTTTCATTTTGATCCAATATTTCTTAGAAGCTTCTGTCTATATGATAGCAGATTTTCTATGAAAAAACAATGTCTTGTTTTGTGATGAATTTCTCGGTTTATGCACAGTTATGCTTGCAATCTCACCGAGATTTCTCCACCCGTGATCGTGATCATCTCTCCGTTTTTCTGCTTTACGACAAGTCCCCCGTTTTCATCGAGGGCAGTTGCTGTGCCGATGCCTTCTTTTGCGCCGAAATAGCGGATCTCACGCCCAAGAACGATGCTTTTTTCCGAGCAATAAGACACGATCTCTTTCGGCGTTTGTGTGAGCACCTCTGTGAAGTTTTCCACGACTCTGTGGAAAATCCGTTTTTTCATCTCGGCATCTCCCGTGATCGTGCCGGCGATCGTCTTAATCTCTTCGGGAAAATCCTGCTTGCCGACATTGATACCAATGCCAACCACAAAGCCTTTCATTTTTCCGTTCTCGCTGACGGCTTCCGCAAGAATTCCCGCGATTTTTTTGCCGTCAAGATAGATATCGTTCACCCATTTGATGCCCACATCGAAGCCTTCCGCGCAGATCGCGGAGCAAACGGCTTTTGCGGCGGCACTCGTGAGGAGCATCGGCGAAAAAGAAAAGCTTTCCGCAGGGATCATCACGCTCATGAAAATGCCGTTTTCGGAGAAAAAGCTTCTGCCGAGTCTGCCTCTGCCTGCACTCTGACGGTCTGCGATGACAACACCGAAGCCCTCGCCTTGCATGACCTTTTCTTTTGCCACCGCGTTTGTGGATGGCAGGAGCTCATAATGATAGATTTTCATGTGCTTTTCTCCATTTCTAAAATCGGATATTTCCACGTTTGATCGAAAAAACAATATTCTTTCACTTCACCCGTCGGCGTAAAACCGAGCTTTTGATAAAGCCCCAGTGCCGTTGTGTTGTTTTCAAAAACACCGATGGTGATCTTTTTCGCGCCGAGCATTTCAAAAGCATGAGCGATGGCAAGCGTCAGCATCTTTTTTCCGTAGCCCATGCCGCGCTTTTCATCGTCCACGAGAATGAAGCCGAAGCGAAGCTCTGTTTTTTCCTTATCCATATAGCGCATGGTGATATGCCCGATGATATTTTCGTTATCAACAGCTGTGAAAACGTAGATGTTTTCACTCCATGAATCGTAAAAGGCGTTGATCTCGTCGGCGGTGATGGGAAATTTTTCGTAGTGATCGGCGCACCAATAGCGAAAAACAGTTTCGTTTTTCAGCCACTTTATCAGGTGTGCCGCATCAGATTTTTGATAAGAAATGAGTTTTAACATGAGATCCCCTTTTCATAGTATGACGTTGTCGGGATTCCCAAGGGATCATTCCCTTGGGCAGGTCAAGGGCAGCGCCCTTGCGGTGTTTGCGGCAGAGTCGCAATTATTTGCCGACGCAGAAGCGGTGGAAGATGCTATCCACAATGTCTGTGGAAACTTGTCTGCCGTCCAGCTCACCGAGCTTACCCATTGCAAGCTCAAGCTCTGTGCAGGCGGTGTCCGCGCCAAGCATATCCAATGTGTAAAGTGCGTTCTCCGCGTGTTCAAGCGCTTCCGAAACGGCGGCAAACTGACGGGCGTTGGTAATCACCGCATTGTCTGTGGTGGAGATATCACCGCTTTCAAAGGCGGTTTCGATCTCGCTAACGAGTGTTTCGCGGCTTGCATCGTCTTTTGCCGTGATGAGAAGCGGTGTGATACCGAGCGTTTTTGTGATGTGACGCATCGCCGCTTCGGTTTCGGCGGTATTCTTTTCAGCAAGGTCGCCCTTGTTGCAGACCGCGATGACGGAAGTGCCTTCTTCAATACGGCGTTTTACATGTGTGAGAACATCTTCGTCTTCACCGTCAAGCGGACGGGAAAGGTCAAAGACTGCGAGCACGAGCTCGGCATCGTCCAGCGCTTCGATGCTTTTCTGTACGCCGATGCTTTCCACGGCGTCATCGGTGCCATGAACACCTGCAGTGTCGGAAAGACGAAGTGTCACGCTACCTGCCGCCACGGTTTCGCTGATGACGTCACGGGTTGTGCCGGCAATGTCGGTGACGATGGCGCGTTCTTTTTGGGCAAGGAGATTGAGGATCGTGGATTTACCTGTGTTGGGCTTGCCGAAAATGACGGTGCGAACACCTTCGCAAACGGCATGTCCCGTTTTATAGGAGCGGCGAAGCGCTTCGAGCGCTGTGATGGCTTTTTCAATGCCTGCACGCACCTCATCGTCCCCAAGAGAAGCAAGATCTTCGTCAGGGAAGTCGATGGTGGCGAATACGCTGGAAACTACGGTCTTGAGTGTTTCGTAAATATCATCGGTCTTGCGGCGCACTGCACCGCCGAGGTTGTTTCGGGAGAGAGAAAGAGCGGCTCTGGTTTCCGCATCGATCATACCGATGACCGCTTCCGCTTGGGAAAGAGAGAGCTTGCCTGCGGAAAAAGCACGTCTGGTGAATTCACCGGGGCCTGCCTGCACCGCGCCGCAGGAGATGGCGCGCATGAGCACGGATTCTGTCAGCAAAACACCGCCATGACAGCTGATCTCCACGGTGTCCTCACCCGTGTAGGAATGGGGTGCGCGGAATACGGTGATGACGGATTCATCAAGAATTTCGCCATCTTCATCAAAAACGTTGCAAAGTGCCACTCTGCCGCCGGGAATGTCAGCGATCTTTTTGCCGCTTTTGGGCTTTATAAACTTTTCGCAGATCGAAACGGCATCTTCGCCCGAAATGCGGATAACGGCGATGCCGCCTTTGCCGCGGGGCGTAGAGATCGCCGCCACGGTGGAAGAAAACATGGAATACATCATACTTAGTTCCTTTCACAAAAAAGAAGAGGGTATTGCACGCGGCAAAACCCTCTTGTTTGCGTTTTATATTCGGAGATTTTTCGCGTTAAGACTGCGGATTGTTGGAGGAGAATTCCTTGAGCTTTGCAAAGTAGCTGTCGAGATCCTTCGCTTTTTCGATCTTGCGCGGTGCGGGACGGGGAGCGTCGGTGCGCTTGCGCGGAACGTAAGCGGAATCTTTTTCTTTGCGTTCGGACTTGCGATATTCAGATCTTTCGGAATTCTTTTCTTCCGCTTTTGCGGAGGAATCCGTTCTGTTTTCGCGCTTTGCTTTGTCGTCTTTTCTGCGGTCGTTTCTGTGTCTTGTGCCGCCGATCTTGGCTTCTGTGGGTTTCACACCGCCTTCGGGGAAGATCACAACGCGACGGTTACCTTCAGAACCGACAGAGTTTGTGGAAACGCCTTCGATCTTCTGGATTTC
This sequence comes from uncultured Lachnospiraceae bacterium, assembly GCA_964466625.1. GTDB lineage: Bacteria > Bacillota > Clostridia > Oscillospirales > CAG-272 > QALR01. Next base: position 8,289 of record CAYXQF010000065.1, read on the forward strand.
TGCGTGAATGATGCGGCGTTCATAAGCGTTCATGGGTTCAAGAGCGATGTTTTTGCCGGATTTTTTCACTTTAGCTGCCATCTTAGATGCGAGCTTGCGGAGCGTTTCTTCTCTCTTTTCGCGGTAGTTTTCAACGTTGACGGTGATTCTGGTGTACTGACGGTCTTCATCGTCCTTTTTGTTTGCGGCGAGATTTACGAGATACTGGAAAGCTTCGAGTGTATCGCCGTGATGACCGATGAGTGCGGAGGTGCCTTCGCCTGTGATGGTGATGAGGCTTTCGCCGTCGCCATCGTCATGGATCTGGATTTCACCCGTGATGCCGAGGTCCTTCATGAGTGTTTCGATGAAGTTTCTTGCGGCTTCGAGAGGTTTCAAAATATAAGTTACTTTTACTTTTGCGGGCGTAGCGCCGAGGCCGAGAAAGCCTTTCTTTGCTTCTTCGAGCACTTCGACGGTCACATCTTCTGCGGAAACGCCGAGCTGCAAAGCGCCTTCGCGGGTTGCGTCTTCGGTAGTCTTCGCGGTTACGATGAGTTCTTTTTTCATGGTTTGTCTTACCTCAATGCTTATTTTTTCTTCTTTTTCAAGGGAGCTTTTTCTACGACGGACTCACCCGTAGGTTTTTCTGCGATGGGTTCGGAAACCTCGTCGTAAACGGAAGTGTATTCACCGAGATCCGCATATTCGTCATCGTCCATGGGGCGGGAAAGTGCGGCTTTGATCTTTTCGTTGGTGGCTTTTTTGCTGACGGATTTGCCTGCGTATTCACGTTCTGCAGCTTTGAAATCTTCTTCTGTGAATTTGGGAAGCGGAATCGTTTTTGCGAGAATGAACTGCTGGAGCACGCCGAGCATGCTGTTGAAGAGCCAGTAGATACCGATAGCGGCAGGAACACCAAATGCGATGAACGCTGTCATACCTGCCATCATGATATTCATGACCTTCATGTTCATGCCGCCTGCCTGCTGATCCTGCATAGGCTGGAACGTAAGCTTACGGGTGATGAACTGGGAAAGGAGCGTGAAGCCAAAGTTGAGAAGCGGCACGAGAAGGAGCCAAGAGGTCCAGGAAGGTGTCTGTGCAAGAGCGGTAGCGTCACCGAAAAGGGAGAAGTTCGGAAGCTCTTCCAAAACAACGGTGCCAAGCTCGCCGAGGTTTGCGTTGATCCCCTCGATGTTTTCGGGGATATAGCGGATAAGGTCGATATCACGGCCTGTAAATGCGCCGTCTTTGATAGAGATGCTCGTGATGCCGACGGTGTTTACAAGATAGTTTGCGATGCCGTTGATCATTTCTGTGGTATAGCCGCAGATATACTTCAAGGGAGAAATGATTACGTTATAAAGAATGATGATGATAGGAAGCTGAATGAGCATCGGTAAGCAACCACTAGCGGGATTGTAGCCTTCCTTCTGGTAGAGCTCCATGACTTCACTCTGCATTTTCTGTTGGGTGGGCTGGTCGGTTCTGCCCTTGTATTTGCTGCGGATCGCCATCTCACGAGGGCGAACTTTTGCCTGCTTTACGGAATTTTTCTGCTGTTTGATACCGAAGGGAAGCAAGATAAGCTTGATAAGCAAAGCAAAAATAAAGATTGCCAGCAAATAGTGGCCCGTAAACGAGTCGAAAGCGGCAAGAATGCTTCCGAAAAATTTGTTGATTACTTGCATTTTTGTTTACTCCTTAATTTTCATTGGAGGATTCGTTTTTGCCTTTCCGTTTTCTTTTGGGAACGGGATCGTCCCCTCCTTTGGAAAAGGGATTGCAGCGTAAGATACGCCAAACGGTGAGGGCAAGGCCTGCGATGAAGCCCCATTCGCGGAAAGCTTCGATCGCATACTGGGAACAGGTGGGGCGAAAGCGACAGCAGGGCGGCTTGAGCGGAGAGATAAACTTCTGATAAAGTCTTACGAAAAAGATTCCGATATATTTCATCTTCGTTTATTCACTCCGCTTTGCCGCCCCGTCAGCGAGTTTTCGATTTTCGGCGGGTTTTTCATTTTCATCGACAAAGAGCGAGAGTTTTTTTGCGGCCCAAACGAGATCAGCGAAAATATCTGTGCTTTTCGCGTCCACAGCGGCATCTCTTGCGGCGATGACGATGAGCTTGCCCTTTTTAATGTTGCGTTCTGTTTCCAGTTTTCTGTATGCGGCGCGGAGAATTCTTCTCACGCGGGAACGCACGACCGCTTTTCCGAGTCTTGTTGAAACCGTGAGTCCGACGCGGTTTATCCTCTTTTTCAGCGGGTTTTCCCTTTGAAGTCGGGAAGCGTGGTAATCGGTCAAAACATATACCACGATATGCTTGCAAACGGCTTTGGTGCCCTTTGCGTACACCTTTTTATAAAGGTGATTTTCGGAAATTGCTATGTTTTTCACACAGATTCCCCCATTTTGTTTTTCAGATAAAAAAGCTCGAACAAAAGGAAAAGCCTATGATAAGGACACAGGCTTTGTTTATCCGATGATTCTTAATAAGAAAGTCTTGCTCTGCATTTAGCGCGTCTTCTCTTCAAAACTTTGCGACCGTTTGCAGTGCTCATTCTCTTTCTGAAACCATGAACCTTAGATCTGGATCTCTTCTT
>CAYXQF010000066.1:0-10767 GCA_964466625.1 uncultured Lachnospiraceae bacterium
CAGAGCGATATTCAATTATTGCTACGGCTCGTTCTTGCTCGAGGTTGATGCTGACGCGGAGGGTATGATCGTTGGATATTTCACCGATGACGGTAAGATATCTCGCGGCGATGAACAGGTTTCCTTTGCAGAGCTTGATAAGCTCTACGAGGGTAAGCTTGAGGGCGTTTTCCCGACTCTTGAAAAGGACGAAAACAAGACCTACGAAAATATAAGCTTTAAGGCTGAAAAGAGAGCTGCGCCCGCTATAAAGGTCGCAAAGCCGAAGGTGCTTATTCCCGTTTTCCCCGGCACGAACTGTGAATTTGACACTGCAAAGGTCATGAGAGATGCGGGGGCTGAGGCGAAGATATTCGTTATCAACAATCTGACTCAGGACGGCATTCAGAGAAGCGTTGAGAATTTTGCGAAGGAGCTATCTGACAGCCAGATGGTATTTGTTCCCGGAGGATTTTCGGGCGGTGACGAGCCTGACGGATCGGGTAAGTTTATTATGGCTTTCTTCCGTAATCAGCAGATCAAGGACGGAGTTCACGATCTCTTGAACAATCGCGACGGTCTTATGTGCGGTATTTGTAACGGATTCCAGGCGCTCATCAAGCTTGGTCTTGTTCCTTACGGTAAGATCATCGACACCGATGAAAACTCCCCCACACTCACCTACAATATCATTTCTCGTCACCAGTCCAGACTTGTTCGCACCAGAATCTGCTCGAATAAATCTCCTTGGCTTGCTGAAATGAACGTTGGTGACATCGTGACTGTGCCGATCTCCCACGGCGAAGGTCGCTTCTATGCTTCCGATGAACTGATCGCCGAGCTTGCGGTAAACGGTCAGATCGCAACACAGTACGTTGACATGGACGGCAATCCCACAAACGATATCCACTTCAATCCCAACGGCTCCGCTTTCGCGATCGAAGGTATCACTTCTCCCGATGGCAGAGTATTTGGCAAGATGGGTCACTCCGAACGTATCGGCAGCGGTCTTTACCGCAACGTGGACGGCAACTACGACATCGGCATGTTCCGTTCCGCTGTGAAATTCTTCAAGTAAGAGTTGGGACGCTGTCCCAAACCCTGCCCAAGGCTCCGCCTCGGGACTCCGCCAAAGGGACCAGTCCCTTTGGAATCCCGTTTGGGAGGGGTAATATAAAAATAAAAGGACGAGATTTGTGCGGTTTCTCACAAAGAATTAATCATTAGGGGAGCAATCATTGGTTGCTCCCCTATAAAAAATAGAGAAGTTGCAGTTCACGGTTATGATATAGCTAAATATTGAAATGAGAGAGGTGGATTATGTATTTATTTGCAATTTTTTTAATTCTTGCATTGTTTTTTGCGTTTATGGGAACAGCGTGTTTGGCTATATACCGAATATTTGAAAAAAGCAGGGATAAGATTGCTATTGCGGAAGCAGCATTTATTGAGATAAAAACAGTAAAACTTTTGCGAGGTCAAAGGGGGCGCTGTGCGGTATATGAATATATGGTCAATGGCAAAAAATATGTAAGAACTATAGATGTGTTTTTTAATCCGCCCAAGAAAAGTGAAGTAAAATATTTAAAATCGTTTCCTCGTATTGCTTATATTAGAGCAGGAAGCAATGATTTTTCATTGAAAGCATTTATGTGGTTTGGTATAGCGGCGGTGTTTTTGGCTATTGCGATATTTTGTTTGTATAAAGGCATTCCTACATAATACAAATGTGAAAAGGACGAGATGTTTCTCGTCCTTTTTGTGTGTTGAATATATAATAGTTTTTGACATTTGGGATCCAAGGGGCAATGCCCCTTGGCAGGTGCAGGGCAGAGCCTTGCCGGGGCGTGGGGCAGAGCCCTGCAAAAAGGCAGCGCCTCGTCACTCCTCGACAGCAAGGAATTCGGGGGAAAAGAGCTTTTCGAAATTGTATTCCACAAGACCTGTTTCTTCGACTTTGGTGATGAGCTTTTGTGCGGTCTTGCTTTTTTGTGCGTAATCATCGATGGCGGGGCGGAAATTTTCGAGATATTCCATGCCGTCAGCCTCTTCCGAGAAGCGAATGACGTTTTTTTGCGGGAAAAAGAAAAATTTAATGTGACGCACACTTGTGGTTTCGAGGAAATAGATCGAAAGCTTGAGCACGGGAACGTCATCTTCATTATGTGTCATTTTACCGATAGCGGCGGCGGAGAACGGCTCGCCGTTTTCACGGAATTCGAAATAGCTTGCCGTTCCGTCCGCAGAGAAGGGAATGGTGATGGTTTCGTCCTCTTTTTCAAAGATCGCTTCGATCACCGTGTCATTTTGGCGGAAGGAGATCTTTGAAATGGAGCCGTAATAGTTATTATGGAGAAAACACAGCGCCAAAGGGAGTAGGGAGATGTGCTTGGCATCAAGTCTGTAGGTCTTGCCCAAAACACGGGAGAACGACGCTAAACGATTCAGGCGTTCGGCAGGCTTCATGGGTTTTGGAAGCGAGAGCGAACGGGAGAATTTTTCAAGAGCAAAATTCATGCGGCGAGAAGGTTTTTCGATCGTTTCGGGCTTGAAGCCGTCACCGAAATATTTTTCGATGAGCGACATGTAGTCAGATTTCGGGAACATTTGAGCGTTGCCGGAATAAGTGGCGATAACGAGCCCGATATCGGGCATGATGACAAGATTTTGCCCCATCATGCCGTTGAATTGATAGGAGCCTTTGCGCACACTGCGCCAAACGTGAAGACCATAGCCATGATCGCTCATGGGAGCGGTGTCTTTCCTATTTTCCGCGATGATCTCGTGGATAAAGTTTGCAGAAACGAGATGCTTGCCGTTCCATGCGCCGTGGTCAAGGAAAAGCTTGCCGAATTTTAAGAGATCTTCCATCTTCATATAAAGTCCCCAGCCGCCCTTGGTGATGCCTTTAGGGCATTTTTCCCAGAAAACTTCCGTGATTCCCATCGGCGTGAAGATGCGTTCACAGAGAAAATCAAACATATCTACGCCTGTTTTTTCTTTGACGATGGCGGAAAGCATATAAGAATTCATGCTGTTATACATAAATTTTGTGCCGGGGGCGAATTTCACGCCCGAACTGAAGAAGCCTTCGATCCAATCCTCATAGGTGACACTGCCAAGCTCATTGAACGAAACGCCTGCGCTCATCGTGAGCAGATGGCGCACAGTGATCTCCTTTTGTCGCACGAAATCCACGCTGAGCGATCTTTTCGGGAAGATATCCGAAAGCTTTTCGTCGAGTGTTAGTCTGCCGTCGTCCACAAGACAACCGATGGCAAGGGCGGTGATGCTCTTTGCCATGGAGTGGCTGACGTGCCAGGTGTCAAGGCGATAGGGGTAAAACTCGGTTTCCAGAAAGATTTTGCCGCCTCGCATCATCATCAGCGTATGAGGGTGCAGATGCGGTTTTTCCGAAAGCTCTGTCAAAAATGAGAGAAGATATTCGCTTTTGATGCCGACGGTTTCAGGAAGGACGCGAGGAAAGGGGGAATTGATGGGAGAGGAAGACGGCAGGCGAGATTTTGTCGGCTCGGTGCCGTGAGCGTGAAGCTCGCCGCGGTCTTTATATAACGCGGAAATAAATTCCGCTGTTTTTTTATACATAATAATATCCATAAAACTCTTCCTTTTTTCGAAAAAATGTGGTACACTATATCTATGTGAAAATAAAACGCAAAAAATGCAGACGTAAGGAGGGATTTTTGTGAGCGAAAGAACCGATCGCCTCAATGAACTTGCCAGAAAGCAGAAGACCGTTGGTCTTACCGAGGAAGAAAAAGCAGAACAACAGGTTTTGCGCGAGGAATTCCGCGCGGCATTCCGCCGCAATTTTGCTATGCAGCTCGACACCATTCACGTGGAAACACCTGATGGCAAGATCAAAAAGCTCGGCGAAAAATAAAAACAAAAAGATGCTTACAATTTTTCGTAAGCATCTTTTCTTTTTTGTTGTGCATAGTAAGATCAAATGATCTTGAAAAATCCGTCAATGTCCTCGTCCTCGTGTTTGCACTGCAAATAAGCAAAGAGCTTATCAGGGAAAAGTTTCTTGCGGAAGATGATCTGCTTTGTGCTGCGGTTCATGAAGAACACGAAAAGAATGGAGGTGAACTGCGACCATGTCATTTCATATTTGCCACATTCGATCATGGAAAGACGAATACGGGAAATGCCCGTCCGATTTCCGAATTCCGTTTGAGAGAGATAGAGCATTTTTCTCAACGCAACAAGATTGGTTGCAAGGATCTCTTTATATTCTTTGATTTCCTCTTTGGTGAGGACGACCATGTTTGCATCGTATTTCATTAGTATCACACGCCTTTCTTTGATGAATAGCCATACGACGGTATGACCTCTACACTAACCTAGAAAATTATACCAAAATAGAATGAAAATGTCAAGCCATTTGGGATAAAATTTATACAGCAGGATAAACAATTAATGCAGCAAATTTCTGATCTTTTCTTCATATCCTGCCCGAAAAAGCGTCTCGATTCTTTCTCTTTCTCCCGTTAGCTGTAGGTAACCGAAAATGGCTTCGATTCCTGTCGCGCGGCTATATTCCGCGACGGTGGCTCTCTTGGGTTTCCCCGTGATACGGTGATTTCTGCCGAGGCGATATGCTGCTTCTTCTTTCTCGGTCAAGAGCGGGAGAAGCGTTTCCACGATCTCACTTTGCGTTTTTGCGCAAACGAGCGTTTGTGCCATGGCGGAAAGTCTGCCTGTGTCCATAACAGCAGATGCGAGCAGTGCTTCACGAATCAGAAGCTCGATCACGGCATCGCCGATATACGCAAGCGTCACGCCGTTCATTTGCGATAGATCTTTGGTCATTGAAAATCCTTTCCGACGAAGCTTAGCCTTCGCCGTTTTCTTCTTTTTTATTGAAAACGAGGAGTTTACTTGTGATGTAATTGATGATGACAACGGCGATCGAGATGATCAGCTTTGCGATAAATTCGTTCATTTTGAAAAGTCCTGTCAAAACGAAGTCACCCACGAGCGAAAGAATGAGCGTCAGCACACGGGAGCCGACGAACTTCATAAATTGGACAAAACCTTCTTTTTTTGCCGTTTCAAAAACGAAATATTTGCTTGCCCAATAAGCAAAGAGGACAGCACCTGCCCATGCGGCAGAATATTCAATGGCATTGGGGAAGCTGCTGAAAAACGGCAAATGAGAAAGATCGGGGATCAAATAATTCAGTATGGCGAAGATCACCCAGTCCACGACGGTGGTGCCGCCGCCGACGATCAGATACATGATCTGTTCTTTGTATTTGGTCAGATGTAAAAGCTTTAGGACGGCGTCGATGATGCGGTTGCAAAAGCGCACGAAGAAACCGCCGTCATTTTTATGGTCGCTTAGTTTCAAAACAAAAAAATTCCTTTCTTTCAGACTTATTTATGAAAATGTGCGCAAGTTAAAAATCAAGTTTTTCATAAGCGCACTCAAATTCTTCTTCGGAAATGAGCATACAGATCGCTTCCAAGAGGGCGTTGGCAGAGAGATTTTGCGGAAGATCAAGCAGTGCGGCGAGTGCTTTGCGGCGTTTTTCGCTGTCATCCCTGCCTGAAAGACCGCGCTCATAAAGATCGGCCTTGGTGAGCTTCATACGCGGCTTTACGCCGCCGTCAGCAAAGGGGGCGAGCGCTTTTCTCAGCAGATCGGCTTCCATGCCTTCCACGCCGAGAAAGCCTTCTTTAGAGGGGGCGTCCTTGCGGCGTTCCTTGCCTTTGATCTGCGGAATATAGATGTGGGTGATCTTGTCCTTGGGGACAAGATTTTTTAGAAAATTGCGAATGACAAGTCCCGCGCCATCGCTGTCTGTGATGACGATGATGCCGTGTTCGGCAGCAAGACGGCGAATGAGCGCCGCTTTTTCCTTGGCGGAAAAAATACCAAAGCCGTCTGTGGTGATGATGTTTGCTTTGACGAGGGAATTTAATTTGATCTTATCGTATTTTCCTTCAACGATGATAGGTCTTGAAATTTCGAGCATGATTTTTTACCTTTATCTCAAAGATTTCGGCGCGTAGATCTCCACAGCGAGGCGGTCGAGAAGTACCCAAGGATCGGAGGGCGCACTTTTTAGAGCGCGGTCGGTTTCATAGGAGAGCGTGACGGCCTTTTCCAAAAGGGAAAGGGGAACTCTCGCGATGGAAGCCATATATTTTTCCACGCGGAAATCCTTCATTTTCAGCGTTTTGGCGATGTCGGAAACGCTCATGGAAGCATCTTTTGCGGTTTTGATGAGGAGCATATCGAGATAGATGCGCGAAAGCCTTGCCAGAACGGAGATCGGTTCTTCGCGCTGTTCCTTTGCCGTTTCAAAAACGGCAAGCATTTCGGAAAGCTTCCAGCTTTGCGCGGCATTCAGCATCGCAAAGGGAACTTCATCTCCTGCATAGATGGAGGATATCTTTCTGACGTCTTCGACGTCGATGACAGGCGGTTCGCCGCCTTTGACGTATTTTGCGTAACAGATGAGCTTTTCGATCTCAAAGGAAAGCGAGGTCATACGGCCTGCGCAATAGTCGATGAGAAGTCCTGCGCCTTCATCGGTGAGCAGGATCGTTTCTGCGGAGAAATGGCGCTTCACCCAAGACATGAGTTTTCCGCGCGGTTGGAGGTCGAATTTGACCATGCGCGCCGCGGCGGCAAGCTTTTTATAGAAAGCGGAGCTTTCCAGCTTGTAATCTGTTTCCAGCTCCTCACTGCGGCAGTAAAGAACGACCACGGTATCGTCCGAGCGGTTTGCGGTGTCAAGCGCCGAGCAAAGCGAGTCCAGCATTTCTTTACCGAGGCTCTGTGGCGCGAGGTCAGAAATGACGATGTATTTTTTATCCTGCATCATGGGAATGGCGAGCACCGCGTCCGCAAAGCGGGAGAGGGCATCTTCCTTGGTCATGACAGCGGGGGAAAAGGAGATGGCATAATAGTTGAAGACTTCAAAACCCTCGACCATGACGTTTTTGTAGATCTCGTCGCGGTAGTGGCTTTTGAGATAATCTTCTTCGCCGAAAAAGACGTAAGACCCCAAGATCCCCTTTTTGATCTCGCGCGCAAGCGCTTCCACCGTGAGGTTGCCGCAGTTCGCCGATGAATTTTTTTCCGCCATGATTTTCCTCCAAAAGAATGATTTTCCCCAATCCAACAGGGTATTAACCGCAATTCCTCCACAATTTCCACAGAGTTTTCCACAAAATGTGGGGAAAACTTCGGGATAAACATCAATATTTATGCGTTTTCCACGATTTCCGTGAGGAGGGTGAGTGCTTTTTCCACCGTTTGCGCACGAACAGCATCTCTGTCACCTGAAAAATGGTTTTCCGTGCAGATGGCTTGTCCGTCTTTTTTTGCCACGGCGATAAAGACCGTGCCGACAGGCTTTTGCGGTGTGCCGCCCGTCGGACCGGCAATGCCCGTGACGGCTACTGCCATGTCAGTATTCAACACGCGGCAAGCACCTTTTGCCATTTGCAGAGCACAATCCTCCGATACGGCACCGACGGTGCGAAGTATTTCTCCTTTGACGCCGAGGACGTTTTCCTTTACGCTGTTGTCATAAGAGATGATGCCGCCCCAAAAGACGGCGGACGCGCCCGAAACGTTCACGAGTGTCGCGCCGATGAGCCCTCCGGTACAGCTTTCCGCCGTACCGAGGGTGATATTTTTTTCTTTAGCCAGAGAAATGAGCTTCTCTGCTTTTTCGATCAATAAAGAGGACATTTTTCGCAGAGCTTTGTGACTTCGGCGCGGATATATTCTTTGCTGTTTTCAAAGTCTTTTGCGCAAAGTCCGATGAGGTGACCGATGATCTCCATATCGTCTTCCTTGAAGCCGCGGCTTGTTGCGGCAGGGGTGCCGACGCGGATACCGCTGGTGACGAAGGGACTCTCGGGATCGTCGGGAATGGCATTTTTGTTGACGGTGATGTAAACGTCATCAAGGCGTTTTTCCAGTTCTTTGCCCGTCACTCCCATCTTGCGAAGGTCGACGAGAAGAAGATGGTTGTCTGTGCCGCCCGAAACGAGATCGAAGCCTTCCGCAAGGAGAGATTTTTCCAGTGCTTTCGCGTTTTTCACGATCTGCTCCTGATAAGCTTTGAATTCAGGCTTGAGAGCTTCGCCAAAGCAAACGGCTTTCGCCGCGATGACGTGCATGAGCGGACCACCCTGTGTGCCGGGGAAGATCGCTTTGTCGATCTTTTTCGCAAGCTCTTCCTTGCAAAGGATCATACCGCCGCGAGGGCCGCGGAGGGTTTTGTGTGTCGTTGTGGTGACGATATCGGCATAAGGAACGGGATTCGGGTGCAATCCTGTGGCAACAAGACCTGCGATGTGCGCCATATCGACCATGAAATATGCACCGACTTCTTTGGCGATGGCAGAAATCTTTTCAAAATCGATCACGCGCGGATAAGCGGAAGCACCTGCCACGATGAGCTTCGGCTTTGCTTCGAGCGCGATCTCGCGGAGCTTATCATAGTTGATTTTTCCCGTTTCGCTGTCTACGCCGTAAGGAACGAAATTAAAATACGAACCCGAAAGGTTGACGGGGGAGCCGTGTGTGAGATGGCCGCCGTGTGCAAGGTTCATGCCAAGCACGGTATCACCGGGTTTTAGAAGGGCGAAATAAACGGCTGTATTCGCCTGCGCGCCGCTGTGAGGCTGCACGTTTGCGTGTTCCGCGCCGAAAAGACGGCAAGCACGTTCTCTTGCAATATTTTCTACGATGTCTACACATTCACAGCCGCCGTAATAGCGTTTTGCAGGGTAACCTTCTGCGTATTTATTGGTGAGAATACTTCCCATTGCCGCCATGACGGGCTCGGAAACGAAGTTTTCGGAGGCGATCAGCTCGATGCCGCGTCTTTGACGTGCAAGCTCTTTGCCCATTGCTTCGCCGACTTCCTTATCGTATTCGGTGATGAATTTGATGTTGTTATCTACCATATATATTTCCTCCTTGGAGTTGACTAACAAAAATGAATGATATTTTATTATATCACAGTTTTCTCCTTGTCGCAAGAGATAATTTGTGAACGGTATGGAAAAATGCGCTTCTTTATGATATACTGAAAATAAATTCAAAAAAGACGTTACGTTTGTCTTGAAAATGCGTCTTTATTCATGAGAAACGAAGAAAGGAGAGCGCCATGCAGGATCACGACATCATTGAGCTTTTTTTCGCGCGGGACGAGAGCGCTATCGCCGAAGTGCGAAAAAAATACGGCAGCTTTTGCCACAGTATTGCCTTGCATATCACAAAAGACGATGCGGACGCAGAGGAATGTGTCAGCGACACATATCTGAAAGCATGGGAAACGATCCCACCGAGTCGTCCTGAAAATCTTGGCGCATATCTTGGAAAGATCGCCCGAAATCTTGCCGTGGGGCGTTTTCGTCGTGCCAACGCGGAAAAGCGCGGCAGGGGAGAGGTGCCTCTCGTTCTTGATGAGCTTTCGGAATGTATCGGAGAGGAATCCGTGGAGAAGACGTGTGATATGCGCGCACTTTCGGGAGAGATCTCCGCGTTTCTCGGTGAGCTTCCGCGTGACGTGCGCGTGGTGTTCGTTTTGCGGTATTGGTACGCAAAAAGCGTGAAAGAGATCGCTTCGCAGACGGGAAGAACGGAAGCAGGCGTTTCTATGCTTCTTTTGCGGCTGAGAAAAAAGCTCGGCAAAAGACTTTCGGAAAGGGGATTTTTGGATTGAAAAAAGAAGAACTTTTTGAAGCCATTGGTGATATAGACGATGTTTTTTTGGAGGAGGCGCGCTTTGCGCAAAAAAGACCGCCGCGTCCGCTTTTGAGAACACTTGGCACGGTTGCCGCTTGTTTTTTGGTGGTGATTGCTGCTTCGATGCCGTTTCTTGTGCGGCAAAGAGATATTACGATGGAATCCGTCCTGGATTTCGAGCAATATCAGGAAAACAGTAAATCATTTGTTGACAAGAAAGCGACGGTGACGGAGATTGCACTCGAAAAAATGCAAGGTCAAGGGGAGATCTCGACGGAATATTGTCTTGTTCCGATGACGGAGCGGGAGCTTTTCGCTTTGCCGACGGACATTTTCATGGGAGAGATTATCGGTGAGCGGTATTATCTTGTGGGTTTCGATCAAATGAACTATTACTACAAGGTGTCAGAGATCCGTGTGGACACCGTTTACCGTGGGGATATCAACGAAGGGGATATCGCTTTGGTGAAAACGGCGGCTTCTTGTGCTGAGATGAGTGTTTGGTCTTCTGCATCGGGAACGGTTTCCCAAATGGAAAAAGGTGTGAGAGGCATCTTTATGCTGAACGATTTTACGGGGGATATGATTGGCGACGCTTCTTTTGACGGGGAAGGTGTGATCACACATTATTTTATGGACGGCGAACGATTTGCGTTCCTCGAAACGGAGGAAGGTCTTGTTTTCAGCAGATCGGCTTATCCCACGATCAAAAACGCGAAAACGCTTGAGGCGATTGCGCTCTATGTGAAAATAATGCGTTGACTTTTGGAAAATTAAAAATATCAGCGATCGGCGGAATCTTCCGCCGATCCTTTTTTGCGCTTTTCTTTTGTTAAAGAAAAGCGTTACATCTTGAAATATTTATCTTCATGTGGTATAATATAAAATGATATAATAGTGAAATCCCACACGAAAGGTATAGATATATGCAAAGACAGGAGAAAATCCGAAATTTTTCCATCATCGCGCACATCGACCACGGCAAAAGATGGCAGAAGCAAGGAGAAAAACAACATTCGAAGAACGCAAGGAAATCGTTCGTT
>CAYXQF010000067.1:0-10645 GCA_964466625.1 uncultured Lachnospiraceae bacterium
GCGCATCAGTGGGTGGAGGCCGTCAAAGCCGCCGGGATGAAGGGGCTGATCTTCAACCTTGCGGTCTTCTGTCTTTTCTGCATTCTCTTCGAGTTTTGCCTTAACAGAAGCTTTGTATTCATCAACGGTATCAAATTCGGAAACGTCTTTTACGAATTCGTCGTCGAGTTCAGGGAGTTCTTTGCGTTTGATCGCGTGAAGCGCGCATTTGAAAGTAGCTTCCTTGCTTGCGAGGTTTTCTGCATGATATTCACTGGGGAATGTTACGAGAACGTCGAAGTTGTCACCGATGTTCTTGCCAACGATCTGATCTTCGAAGCCGGGAATGAAGGAGCCGGAGCCGAGAACGAGGTCGTAGTTTTCGGATTTACCACCGTCGAAAGCGACGCCGTCAACGTAGCCGTCGAAGTCGATGGTTACGGTGTCGCCCATTTCAGCAGCGCGGTCTGTGATCTCAACTTCGCGAGCCTGACGGTCACGAACGCGGTCGATTTCAGACATAACAGCTTCGTCAGCGATTTCTACAGCATCTTTGATTGCGGAAAGACCTTTGTATTCGGTAACGGTGATTTCGGGTTTAACGAAAACCTTTGCGGTGATGACAACGCCGGTTTCGTCGATTGCCTTGATGTCGATGTCAGGGTTGCTGACAACGTCAAGACCTGCTTCTTTGACAGCTTCGGGATATGCGGTGGGAAGGATTGCGTTGATCGCATCTTCATAGAACGCGCCAGTGCCGTACATTTTTTCGATCATTTTGCGGGGAGCTTTGCCCTTACGGAAGCCGGGAATGCTGAATTTTGCAACGTTTTTCTTGTATGCCTTTTCGCATTCTGCTTCGAAAGTTTCATGGTCGATGAAAATCTCAAGCTCTTTCTGGTTTGCGCCGATTTCGGCAGTATTTAACAATTTCATTTTTTCCTCCGTCGGGTATGTTTCCATACCAACAATTTATTTTTTATACACAATATTTATCATACCATCACACGCAAAAAAAGTCAATATTTTTCGCACATTTTTTAGATACAAATTATGCGTTTTCGCGCAAATCTTTGCTTTTCGGCTCGATTTTCTTTGGTTCAAAGAGAAGATAATCAGCAGAAATGAGATAAAATTCGATGTCTGAATATTCGATCATGGGCTTTGCTTCGTAATTTCCGTGGATATGCCCGAAATAGCATCGCTCCACACCTTTTTTATAAAGCTCCAGAATGATCTCATCACAGATATATCCCTTGAAGATCGGCGGAAAATGCAAAAACGCAAGGATCTCCTTTTCTTTGCCGCGTTCTCTTGCCGCATCACGCAGTTTCACACCTGCGTCAAGGCTCGTCGCCACACGCGCCGCTTCCCTTGCCACGATCTTTTTGGCGTCCGCGCCGCGCACGGGTGCGTTTTTATCATCAGTATACCAACCGCGAGAGCCGCAGAGGATAAAATCCTCTACCTCGTAAGCGTTGTTGTGCAAAAAGCGAATGGTCTTATATTTATTTTCCTTGACGAAAGCCTCGAGCTTCGCCATGGTCTGCCACCAGTAGTCGTGGTTGCCTTTTAAGATGATCTTCTGTCCAGGAAGTGCTTCGATAAAATCAAAATCAGCCTTCGCCTCCTCAGGTGTCATGCCCCAAGAAATATCGCCCGCTAAAACAACGGTATCTTCATCGGTCACACGACTTTCCCAGCCGTTTTTCAGTTTATCCACATACCCTGTCCAGCGTGAGCCGAAAATATCCATGGGTTTTTCCGTGGTGAAAGATAAATGACTGTCGCCGATCACATAAAGCGCCATCTCCGCCATCTCCTTAAATTTTTTATATAAAATCAAATGAATAAAAAAGCCGTTCCCGTCAAACAATAGATTACGACAGAGAGCAAAAAATCGGCTTTTTGTTAACCTATATTTTTCATGTAGAAAGGAATCCGAAATATGAATATGGAATCTTCCGAAAAGACCTGCAACACCTGCAGATGCAACGATGGTGTTTGCTGTGACGTAACCAACTGCGTATATCATGACGGCGCACACACCTGCACCGCAGAAAAGATCAACGTAGGTCCCAGCTATGCAACCTCCAGCACAGAAACCGTTTGTGCAACCTTCAAGCAGAAAACAAAATAAAATTCATTTTCATTTCCTGCGGAAAAGCTTCGGCTTTTCCGCTTTTTGCATTTCAGCCGCCATCACCGCATTTTCGATGTGCTTCATGCCTTTTTCGGAAAGAAGATAATTCCCTCCGTATTTTTTCAGATAGACCTCGATCACGTCGATGCGAGGTCTTTTTTTCGTGGGATTCTGGTAAAGATATTCCCTTGCGAGCAAAAGCAGATTTGCCTGCTTTTTGGTGTCCACCGAAGCAGCAGGTCTGCCGTATTTCGGTGTGCCGCCGAAGTCCGTTCGGCTCTTCACCTCCACGAAAAGCAGATGTGTTTCATTTTCACAGATGATATCGGCTTCCAAATGCCCGCTGCGATAATTCCGATGCAAAATGACATATCCTTTTTTTGAAAGATATTCCGCGGCAAATGCCTCGCCGAGCTTTCCAATATCCGTTCTGTTCATCATTTCTGCTTATCGACAAAAGAAAGAAAGCTTCTGCGATGCTCGGGACAGGGACCAAGCGCAATGACCTTTGCCATATGCGCCTTTGTGGGATAACCTTTGTGTCCCGCAAAGCCGTATTCGGGATATTTTTCGTCCATCTCGAGGCATTGACGATCTCTCGTCACTTTCGCAAGAACGGACGCCGCCGCGATGGAATAGCTCTTGGCATCGCCCTTCACCACCGTCTGCGTAGGAATCTCAAAGCCGCGGGAGCAGTTACCGTCGATGAGCGCAAAATCCGCTTTTACGGAAAGCCCTTCCACGGCACGGCGCATCGCAAGCATCGTGGCATTCAAGATATTCAATTCGTCGATCTCGGCAGGCGTTGCCCACGCGATGGAACAGATCGCCTTTTCCATAATAATATCGTAAAGCTTCTCTCGCTTTTTTTCGGTCAGTTTTTTGGAGTCGTCAAGGCCTTCGATCACAAGCCCATCGGGCATGATAACAGCCGCCGCCACGACGTTTCCGGCAAGAGGGCCGCGCCCTGCTTCGTCCACACCGCAAACAGCACAAAAGCCTTTTTCTTTCCATTCATTTTCATAAGAATAATCCGGCATGATCGTATGTTCCCTTTCTAATAAAGTCAAAGTAGATTCTCCGTACATTGGTAGGGGCGAGGAATCCTCGCCCACGAAATTTTTATAAAAATCAAGGCATTTCCAGCGTAATTCTGCCGATCTTGCCGCCACGGAACTCATCAAGAAGCATATTGGACGTGCGCAAGAAATCCACTTCGCCGCCCGAAATGAGAAAACCGCGTTTTCTGCCGATATATTCGGCAAGCTCAAAATCCGTCATTTCTTCCGTGTCCTCGGGCTTCAGCTTATAGCGTATTGCAAGCAACGGCATATAGCGTGTACGCAAACGATTTGCCAGCACACAGGCAAGCATTTCGATATCCATGATCTCATCACGGATAGCACCCGTCACGGCAAGATTTTCACCAACGATCTTATCATCGAATTTCGGCCAGAGAATGCCCGGCATATCAAGAAGATCAATACCAAGAGAAGTGGTGATCCACTGCTTGGTCAGCGTGACACCGGGACGGTTTTCCACCTTTGCCTTGTTCGTCGCGGCAAGGCGATTGATCAGCGAGCTTTTGCCTACGTTCGGAATGCCGACGATCATCGCGCGAAGCTTTCTTCCGTCCATGCCTTTTTCATGGTAGCGCTCCAGCTTATCCATGCAAAGACGGCGTGCTGCAGGCGCGATCGCGTTTATACCCTCACCCGTTCTGCAATCGTAAAAGATGCATTCTCTTCCCGCTTCAGCAAAAGCTTTTTTCCAAGCTTCCGTTGCCACGGGATCCGCAAGAGAAGATTTGCTCAGCAGCGTCAAGCGCGGCTTTGTAGCAACAAGCTTTGCGATCTCGGGATTTTCGGAGCTTTTCGGGATTCTCGCGTCCAAAAGCTCAATCACGAGATCCACGTCTTTCAAATTTTCCGTGATCAAACGGCGTGTTTTCGCCATGTGCCCCGGAAACCATTGTATTCTATCAGACGGCATAATGATACCTTCCTCTCTAAAGTCTTAATTTTCTTGATGTGCCAAAGCACCGATGCGGTCAAACGGAAGAATGCGGAAGACCGCCTTTCCGATGATCTCGCTTTCTTTCACGAAACCAACCTCCGCAAAACGGCTGTCAGTAGATTCATTTCGGTTGTCGCCGAGAACAAAATAGTGTCCCTCAGGAACCGTGATCGTCCCTGCGTACGGCATCATGCCGCGCTCCATAGATTCGCCTTCGATCCTGCGGACAAAGTCGCTGTCCACTTCCTCGCCGTCCACAAAAACCTTCCAATTTTGAAAATCAAAGGTCACGGTCTCGCCGCCCTTGGCGATGACGCGTTTAATGAGAAGCTCGTCCTCGTAATAGCCTTCCTCTTTTTGTACGACAACGATATCGTAGCGTTCGGGTGTATAGAGAAAGTTCCAAACAAGGACTCTGTCGCCGTTTGAAAGCGTATTCGCCATCGACGAGCCGACGACCGTGGACATTCTGCCCACAAACATAAAAAGCAAAATAACGACAACGGCGGCAAAGCAAGCCACCTCAAACCAATCGTAAAGTGACTCCAGCGGTGTCTGTTTTTTCTTTTTTTTCTCAATGATTGTTTCGGAAACATAAGCTTCCGTTTCCGATTTACGGATCTCTTCCATATAAAAATTCTCCTTAAACTTATAAGATACGCCTTAAGCGACGACCTTTTCAAATTCCGATTGCAAACGGTCGGAAATCGACATCTGCACAAAAACGATCACGCCACCAAAAAGAATTCTGAAAACCCAAGCAAGTCCGCAAAGTGCGCTATCCTCCGAAAACGGTACGGTTGCAAACATACAAACCACGCTGAAAACGGCGTACACTCTTTCCAAAATGAAAAGTCTTTGGATCTTTTTTCCGATCTCCGCCATCAAAACACCGCGATGATAATTCGTACCGTCATGATTTGTGGGACAAGAAAGTGCCGTGCATTCCTCCATCATTTTTAAGAGCGTTTTCTTTTTCGAAGAGGTAAGCAGGAAATAAAACACCATGGAAAGCGCAAACATCAAAATATATGCGGCGAAAACAGGAATAAAGTTCTCTTCCAGATAAGGGAACGCGCTTCCGCCAAAAAGATTTGCGCAAACAAAAAGCAAAATATAAGCGGCGCCGGAAAAAGCGAAAAACGCCATCATTTTCCCGAAATATTCTTTCTTTGGCGGTGCAAATTCGCCTGCCGCAGAAAATGCGAGAAGCATCACGATGCCAAAAGCAAATTCGGGATTGAAATAATACCAGTCCAGCTTGAGGCAAATGAAAAAGATATATGCAAATGAGATCAAAAAACAGAACGAAAGTGTTTTGCGCATCGTCCAAAGAGAGGTGTTTGCCACAACTTCACTCTCATATTTTTGCTTCAAAGCCGAAACGAATTCACTGTCATTTTTGAAATTCACAAAATAACGCACGACACGCACCGCCCAAAGGATACCGATCACAAGCGAGATCGCCCCCAAGAAATAAGACAGAAGTCCGTGCATCTGGGAAAAGCCGAATCCGCCGCCCGACTGCACGTAGCCGCCGCCCGTGCCGGAAATGACGCTGAATTCCGGGAGGACCGTCGCCAGCGTGCGCGTGATCACGAAGATCACACTCATCGTGCGCGCTTCATCGGATTCGTAAAGATAAAGTCTGTCGTCATAACGAGCACAAAAGCCTGCATTCGCAAGAAAAACTTCCGCTTTTCCCTCTTTGAAAAAGACTTTTTCCGAAGCGAATTTTGCTGTCAGCGCATCATCGGAGTTTTCCGCATGAACCTCGAAATATGCCGTGCCGTCAGCAAATTCCGTCTTATCGAAAAGACCGCCGAACCGCGGCTTTGCATAGTTTCCTCTTCTCGCTTTGTGACTCGTGTGGCGAAGCTCCAGGAAAGAGATGCCCTCAAAAAGTCCGATGAACGCGGGAATGAGATACATCAGCTCGAAGATACCGAACACGAACACGAAGACAAGCACCATCGTGGAATCGAAAAGCTGCACGAAAAGCGAAAGTCCCAGATCATACAGCAAGTTGTCCATGAGTCCTGACGTAAAAACAGAAAGGATAAACTTAAAAACGGAAAGCCAAGCAAGACGACGGAATTTCACCCGCGCGTCGGCAATACGCCGATCCAGATCGGAAAGCTCGTAAAGTCCTTTCAAAATGAAAAGATATCCGATAAAATCAGGCAAAATATCCAAAATATTGATCGTAGGATTGCAAAGGAAAAGCAGTCCCGCGATAAGATAACCGAATTTCATAGAATTTCGCCTTTCTTTTTTTATTTTCTTTTTTTGTGATTCTTTTGGGCTTCCTTCGCCAAACGATCACGCTCCTGTGCTCTTTCAAAATAATCAAACGGGGTTTTGAGCTTTCTGCCTTCGCGATCGGGCATATCTTCGTCACCCTCAAGACAGATCCACATATAGCAACCGAAAACAAGCGTTGCATTGATGATCACGCAGAGAATATCGCAAAGCATTTCCGCCGCCGCGATACGTGAAGGATCGAGCACGAAACCAAAAAGAGCAAGAACTGTGCCGATGTACTGAGAAAGATACATCAGAATGACCGTATAGATCGCGCAACGAACCGCCTTTTTCCGAAGTTTTTCGACACCGGTTTGCGCCGCGATCTGATAAAGCGACCAAAGAAGCGAGAGTGTAAAAATAAACTTAAAGATAAAATATACGTAATAAAGTGCGGTCACGGCAGCTGTCGGCAAGCTGAAAAGCTCCAGCGCCAAAGCAATACCCACCGTCATATCCAAAAGGGAGAGCGGCACGCCGATCATGCTGAGAATGCGTGTGATCTTAAAGCACTCGCAGTATTTTGAAGCCGTGGTGAAGCCGTGCGTCATGATCAGAAAACCGACGACGTCAGGCGTGATATCCACGGGAATGCCAAGCATTTCGAAATTCGTGCCGAGCAAAAGTAAGTAACCGAGAAACATGAAACCGAAGCCCATAAATCCTCTTTTCCTCCGCAAAAGCGAGAATATTTTTATTGATGTTTTTTGAGGGCGGAAAAGCTTTCCGCCCTGAATTTTGATAATCGTTTATGCTTCCCCACCGGGTTTGCCGCAGCACTGCTTATATTTTTTGCCGCTACCGCAAGGACAGGGATCGTTTCTGCCGACACGCTCGGAAGCACGTCTGACAACGGGTTTGGGCTTTTCCTTTTCACCGCCAACCTTTGCTACCTCAGCCGCCTGCTGTTTTGCCACTTCACGACGGCGGAGCTCCACCATCGGCTTTGTGAAAAGCACGGTAAGCACCGTATCTTTGCGGATCTTTTCGATCATGTCATCAAACATTTCGCCCGATGCGATGCGATATTCGGTGAGCGGATTGCGCTGTGCGTAGGCGTTGAGCCCCACACCGTCGCGAAGATCGTCCATCTCGTCAAGATGGCGGATCCAGTTGGTATCCACGGCGCGAAGAAGTGCCACGCGTTCAAGCTCGCGCATCTTTTCGCCGAAAAGTTCTTCCTGCATTTTGTAAATGGTGTCCACGCGTTCCGTCACAAGCCCGTGGAGCGCTTCTCTTGTGGTTGCCACTTCATAGTCCGCGGGAGAGGTGATCCAGCGCAAGGAAGTTTTTGCGGCTTCCATATCAAAGCCTTCTTCTTCTCTATCCGCTTCGCGGAAGCTGAGTTCCACAACGTTTTCGATCATACCGCGGATCTTTTCGCTGAGATCGGCACCGTCCAGTACCTCACGGCGCTGACTGTAGATGCTCATTCTCTGCTGATTCATCACGTCGTCATAGTCAAGGACGTTTTTACGTCTGTTAAAGTTTTCACCTTCCAGACGCTTCTGTGCGTTTTCGATGGAGCCGGAAAGGATCTTCGCGTCAATGGGCTGATCTTCTTCAAGACCGAGTCTATCCACCATGGCAAGGATTCTTTCACTGCCGAAAAGACGCATGAGGTCATCTTCGAGAGAAAGGAAGAAACGGCTCTCACCGGGGTCACCCTGACGGCCTGCACGTCCGCGGAGCTGGTTGTCGATACGGCGGCTCTCATGGCGTTCCGTACCGAGAATGAAAAGACCACCCGCTTCACGAACACGTTTTGCTTCGGGCTCGATCTCGTCCTTGAATTGCGCGAGTTTTGCCTCAAAGAGGGTGCGCGCTTCGCGTACACGCTCGTCAATATCCTCGGACATACCTACGGCAAGTGCGATTTCAAATTCATCGTAGCCGTTCTTTTTCAGTTCAGTCTTTGCGAGAAATTCCGCGTTACCGCCAAGCATGATGTCCGTACCACGGCCTGCCATATTGGTGGAAATGGTCACAGCACCGTATTTACCTGCCTGTGCCACGATCTCCGCTTCGCGTTCGTGCTGTTTCGCATTGAGCACGTTGTGCTTGATGCCTTCACGCTTCAAAAGATTCGAGAGAAATTCCGATTTATCTACGGAAACCGTACCGACAAGCACAGGTTGTCCTTTTTCGTGACATTCACGGATCTGTGCGATGATCGCGCGATATTTACCAACTGTATTTTTATAGACCACGTCATTCTGGTCTTTACGGATCATGGGACGGTTGGTGGGAACCTCGATGACGTCGAGCGAATAGATCTCGCGGAATTCGTTTTCTTCCGTGAGCGCCGTACCGGTCATACCCGAAAGCTTCTGATAAAGACGGAAGAAGTTCTGGAATGTGACGGTTGCAAGCGTCTGGTTTTCGTCCTGGATCTTCACGTTTTCTTTGGCTTCGATCGCCTGGTGAAGACCATCCGAAAAACGTCTGCCGGGCATGATACGTCCCGTGAAGGAGTCAACGATCATGACCTTGCCGTCCTGTGTCACCACGTAATCCACGTCGCGCTTCATGATGCCGTGCGCGTGGAGAGCCTGCATGATGTGATGGTTGATGGAGATATTTTCGGGATCCGAAAGGTTTTCCAGTCCGAAGAACTTTTCTGCTTTATCCACACCGTGTTTTGTCAAAACGGTCTTTTTCGATTTTTCGTCGATGATATAATCTTCTTTTACGTCCTCATTATCACTCTTGGTGTCCATCTCCTTGACCTTGTAAGCACGCATGGAGCGGACAAGTGTTTCCGCTTTCTGATAAAGATCGGTGGACTGCTCGCCCTTACCCGAAATAATCAGCGGTGTTCTTGCTTCGTCGATGAGAATGGAGTCCACTTCGTCCACGATGGCAAATGCGTGACCGCGCTGCGTGAGATTTTCTTTGTAGGTCACCATGTTGTCACGCAGGTAGTCAAAACCAAATTCGTTATTCGTGCCGTATGTGATGTCAGCACCGTAAGCCACTCTTTTTTCATCGCTTGTCTGTCCGTGAACGATAAGTCCCGTTTTCAAGCCAAGGAACCCGTAAACTTTACCCATTTCTTCGCTGTCACGGCGTGCGAGGTAATCGTTGACGGTAACGATGTGAACACCGTTTCCTGCAAGCGCGTTGAGGTAAGCAGGCATCGTTGCCACGAGTGTTTTACCTTCACCAGTTTTCATTTCCGCGATGCGTCCCTGATGGAGAATGATACCGCCGAGGAGCTGAACGTAGAAGGGGCGTTTGCCGAGCACACGCGCCGCCGCTTCACGAACGGTCGCAAACGCGTCAGGCAAGATATCGTCAAGCGTTTCGCCGCTTGTAAGTCTTCCCTTGAGCACAGCGGTCATACCACGGAGTTTATCATCGCTCATCGCGCCGTATTTTTCCGCGAGTGCTTCGATTTTATCCGCGATGGGTTTTATCTTTTTGATCTGTCTTGCACTGTATGTGCCAAAAATTTTATCTGCTAAAGACATGATTCTATCCAATCCTTTTTATTTTTGTATCAAAATTTATACTCTTACAGAATAATTATACTATACTTTTTTCAAAATTACTATATAAATTTGTAAACAAATTCCGCGCACACCACTTTTTAAGCGTCATTTTCTGCGCTGAGCTGCGCCAAGCGTTCGCCGTCTGTTTTCAGTCCTTCAAAATTTTCTTTACGCAAGATCTCATAAACCGCGATGGCAACACTATTGGAAAGGTTAAGGCTTCTTTTATCCGCAAGCATCGGGATACGGACACTGCGGTCAAAATGCGCCGCCGTCAGCTCCTCGGGAAGCCCCTTTGTTTCTTTGCCGAAAACGATATAGATATCGTCCGTTTGTTCATTCACCGAAGCTTCGGTATAAAGCTTTGTCGCTTTGGTCGTATAAAACCAAAGATTATCCTCACCATGCTTTTCCATAAATTCCGCGAGGTTTTCGTACATATATATTTCAAGCGTATTCCAGTAGTCAAGGCCCGCTCTTTTCATTTTGCGGTCATCAATGGCAAAGCCGAGCGGCTTCACAAGATGGAGTGCAGCACCCGTAGCCGAGCAGGTGCGCGCAATATTTCCCGTGTTTTGCGGAATTTCGGGTTCCACAAGCACAATATGGATTTTTGACATATTTTATCGATTCCTTTCAAAAAAAACTCAAACAAAAACAAATACATATCTATATAATTATACCGCGTTTTAACAAAAAGTGCAACAGT
>CAYXQF010000068.1:0-10596 GCA_964466625.1 uncultured Lachnospiraceae bacterium
CCATAAGGTGATCGTCCACTGCGTGCGCGAAGTGATAGGTGGGGATACCGTCGGATTTGAGAAGAACGAAGTCTTCATCGGTTTCGGGAAGTTCAAGATTGCCCTTGACAAGGTCTGTAAATTTCACTTTCTTTTCGGGATCGCCAAGTGCCAGAATACGAAGAACAAAGGGATTACCTGCCGCAAGATTTGCTTCCACGTCTTCCATGGTAAAGTTACGTCTTGCGAGCATTTCCGCACGACGGCTTTCTGCTTCTGCCTGCCAGTCAGTATTTTTGATCGCTTCTTTTTTGTTGATCTGCTGAAGCTCGTCAAGTTCTTCTTCCGTGGAGAAGCAAGGATAAGCCTTGCCCTCGCGAACGAGCTGTTTTGCGAAAGTCTGATAGATTTCGCCTCTCATACTCTGCTTGTAGGGGCCGTATGCACCGTGATCGGCGATCTTGCCGCTCTCGTCAAGGATCGCACCCTCGTCAAAATTGATGCCATAGGTCGCAAGTGTTTTGATCAGACCTTCTGCCGCGCCTTCCACCTCGCGTTTTGCATCAGTATCTTCGATACGAAGATAAAAAACGCCGCCCGACTGATGGGCAAGTCTTTCTGCAACGGTGGAGGGGAAAAGTCCGCCGAAGTGAACGAAACCTGTGGGGCTGGGTGCAAAACGTGTTACTTTTGCGCCTTCGGGAAGGGTTCTCTGCGGATATTTTGCTTCCATATCTGCAGGTGTTGTTGTGATATGCGGAAAAAGAAGTTCCGCAAGTTTATTGTAATCCATATCTTTCTCTGTGTCCTTTCTTTTTTGTATTTATCTGAAAATGTATTTTTTATTCATTAAAATCTTTTGCTGTCGCCATGTCCGGGGTGGACTTGCTTGCCCTCGATGTGAGGGATCAGCTTGGCAAGCGAGCGCATCAATTGTTCGCCGTCACCGCCATAAAGGTCATCTCTGCCATAGCCCTCCGCGAAAAGCGTGTCACCCGTGAAAACGCTGTTGCCGACGAAAAAGCAAACAGAGCCTTGCGTGTGTCCCGGCGTCGCCATCACACGGAACGTCAAACCACCAAGGTGAAGCGCATCGCCATCGGAAAAGGTCTTTGCATCGTTTTTCACGATCACGCGCTTGCCGAGAAAAAGCAAAGAACTGTTTTTCATCGCGTCGTAAAGAAGAGCCTCGTCTGCCGCCGAAATATAAATATCACAGCCGTAATATTCCGCGATCGCGTCCACAGCGCCGATGTGATCAAAATGACCGTGTGTGAGCAGGACAGCTTTCGGCGTCACACTGTTTTTCGCAACAGCGCGCTTGATTTTTTCTTCATCGCCTGCAGGATCTATAATCACGGCTTCGCCGCCTTCTTCGCGAAAGCAAAGATAGGTATTTGTGCCGAGAAGCCCCGTGACAATTCGTGTTGTTCTCATGGACAAAAACTCCTTTTACGAAAAATCATAGAAAATTATTATTTAACCATTATATTATATCACATCAAAATGCGGTTGTCTATAAAATAGTTCGATATTTTTTGATAAAAACAGCAAAAAATATGGCTTTTTCCCGTCATTTGTGGTAAACTAACCGTAAGAAAACCACGAAAGAGGAACGCTTATGAAAAAGATCGCTGTCCGAGGACTTTATTTTGATAACGTGACTATGACAGAAGCACTCGCCTTTGCAGAAAACGCGTTGCAAGGAGAAAAGCTTTGCACGGTATTCACACCGAATGCGGAGATCGCCCAGATGTGTGTGGAAGATGAATCGCTTGGGGCGCTGATAAACCGCGCCGATCTTCTCTTGCCCGATGGGGCAGGCGTTGTCATGGCATCGAAGATCCTCGATACACCGCTTAGGGAAAAGGTCGCAGGCATCGATTTTGCCGCAGGCGTGCTCGCTCTCTGCGAAAAAGAAGGTGCTTCCGTCTTCTTTCTCGGCGGAAAACCGGGAATTGCCGAAAAAGCAAAAGAAAAGCTCCTTGAGCGATTCCCCGCCCTTCGCATCGTCGGCACAAATGACGGTTATTTTCAAAAGACGGGGGCTGAAAATGAAGCCATCATCGAAAAGATCAACGAAAGCGGCGCTTCCGTGCTTTTCGTTTGTCTTGGTGCGCCTGCGCAGGAAAAATGGCTTTTTGAAAACGGGGACAAGCTAAAATCTGTCCGTCTTGCCGCAGGGCTTGGCGGCACCCTTGACGTTTTCGCAGGCGAAGTCAAGCGCGCGCCAAAGTTTTTCATTGATGCAAAGCTGGAGTGGTTCTATCGCCTTATGAAAGAACCGCGTCGCCTCGGACGCATGATGAAGCTTCCCAAATATATTTTTGGTGCGATTCGCGAGAAAAAGAAAAAATAAGCAAAAAAAGAAAAGGTGCAAGTCCATGGATCATGATCCGACTTGCACCTTGTTATGTTTATGACTTTCGGCGACGTCTACCGAAATTCAGACATGACGATACAAGCCCGACGAAAACTGTTCTTCGCCGCGCTGTTCTTCTGTTTTCACGTTCAAAATAAAGGTGGAAACGCTCATGTCTTATGTCCTTTCTGCAAATTTTTGCTCATTATAGCACAGGAAAAAGCGTTTGTCAAGAGAAAATGTCACTTTTCTATACGCTTCGCATACGCACGAAACGCGGTGGGAATCGCGTAGTTTTCACAGATATCCGCGCCGCTTCGCCAAAGAAAATCGCCTTCGGGCATCAAACATTCCACCGCGTACCCCGTCATGTGCCATTCCATGTGCGTGAAAATATGTGTTGCCTCCCCAAGCGGAGAAACAGAGATCGGCACAAGTCCCATAGCACGAAGATATTCCCACACCTCCTCCTCCGAAAGCGTCCCCTCTGTGTTCGGAAGCTCCCAAAGTCCTGCAAGCAGACCTGCATTTTTTCTTTTGCGAATGGCATAAAACTCACGAGAAGAAAGCAAAAAAACCGTTTTTTCCTCGATCTTTCGTCCTTTTTTAGGGCTTTTATAGGGAAGTTCTCCAATAAGCCCCTCCCGTTTTGCGGTGCAGATTTCGGCAAGCGGACAAAGTGAGCATTTCGCTTCCCCATTCGGAATACAAATGACCTCACCAAGCTCCATGATCGCTTCGGTGAGATTTTTTGCGTCCTCTCCTTTTGGATAGACCGCACGAAGCGCGTCTGCCGTTGCCTTTTTCGTGGATTGCGCTAAGATATCATCATAAGAGCCGAAAAGGCGCATCAGCACACGAAGCACGTTGCCGTCCACTGCAGGTTCCCCCTCACCAAAAGCGATGGAAGCGATCGCGCCTGCCGTGTAGTCACCAATGCCCGAAAGCTTTCTTAGCGCCGCCGCTGTGCTTGGCAATTCTCCGTCGTGCTCTTCCATGATCGCAATCGCCGCTTTTTTGAGGTTTCTCGCGCGACTGTAATACCCAAGCCCCTCCCAAAGCTTCATCAGCTTATCGTCAGGGCAAGCGGCAAGATCTCGAACGCTCGGAAGCTCGCGCAAAAAGCGCTCGTAATATGGGATCACAGCCTCGATGCGCGTTTGCTGAAGCATGACCTCCGAGAGCCAAACGTGATAGGGCGTCGGCTCCTCACGCCAAGGAAGCGCACGCCGATGCGTGCGATACCAAGTAAGAAGAAGCGGAATCAGCTCTTGTAAAAGTTTATTTTTATCCATTTTTGAAGTTTCCTTTTATTTTTGTTTTCGATAAGCAAGCGGTGCCACCCCCACGCTCTTTCGAAAAGCGCGCGTAAAGTGGCAAGCGTCATAAAATCCAAGTTCCTCCGCGATCTCACGAACGGGAAGCTCTGTGAGCCTAAGAAGCGTTTTTGCTCTGCCGATACGGGAATTTTGCAGATATTCCGAAAAAGAAACACCCTTGACCTTACGAAACATTTTTCCCATATAACGCTCCGTATATCCATAGCGCGCCGCAAAGACGGCAAGCGTGGGAATCTCGGTTTCCTTGTCGATTGCCGTACAGATCTCATCGGCGATGCGGATCCAAGGCCCGAAATTTTGCGATTCATCGGGCGTATCCGATGAAAAAAATTCTTCCAGAGCGCATGCAAGATAACGGCAGGCGGCGTCTTCTCTGTTACTGTTATAAAGAGAAACCACGCGTGTCAAAAGCTCCTCAAAAAACGAGGGAAATGCAATCGTTTTTGCCTCGATCCCAACGGGATAGACCTGTTTTCCCTGCTCGTCCAAAATATCAAAATGCACGTTGATCACAAGAAGCGGACGCTTGGGATCGTGGTGCGCGGTATAACAAACGTTCGGCGCGAGCAAAATGCAGATTCCCTCGTGAACGGAGATCTCCTTTTCCTCACCGATATGCGGCAAAAGCGCACCCTCTCCGCGAAAGACCGCCCACAGATCGTAATCGGAAAAACCATTCTTCGCTGTCTGCCAACCCCATTCGGGCAGACAATCACAAATGCCACAGGAATTGATCTTCAGCCTCATAATTCCCCCAAAACCATAGAATAATACAATTTTACAATTTTTCCGCAAAAAAATCAATGGCTTTTTCTCGCTTTTTTATTTATAATATAGATAATAACTTGCGAAAGGATCCTTCTTATGAAATGGACAAACAGACAGTATGTCGATCTTATGACATATAATAATCCCGAACGCCCGATGTTTTCGGAGCTTTTCGGTCCTATCGTTGGTCTTGCCGACGAATGGCGCAAACAAGGCGCGACGGAAGACATGATCAAAATGCACGCATTCGCTTTTGATTACGTTCCCTACTACAATCTCGGCAATCTCGATTCCGTTCATCGCCCGAAAGATATCGTCCTCACAAACACCGACACGCATTACGTCGGCATCGACCATTATGGCAGACGCGTGCGCATGGATAAACGAACCTCCACCATCGCACTGCCTGAAACCTATCCCGTGGAAACGATGGACGATTGGCTGAAGATCAAGCATATGTTTGAATACGATGCCTGCCGCATTTCCGATGATGAGATCGAAAAAGCGAAAAAACTGCAAGACGGCGGCACTCTCATCAAAACAGAGATTCTCGGCGGCTTTGACATTTTGCGTGAGCTGATGGGCGAAGAAAACTGCTGTATCGCTTTCTATGAAGATCCTGAGCTCATTTTCGATATCCTTGACACCATCTCCGAAACGAACGTGCGTGTTCTCGAGCAGATCACCAAAAAGCTCACGATCGATCAGCTTTCCGTTCATGAAGACATGGCAGGCAAGACAGCACCCATGATCGGCCCCGGAACGGTTGAAGAATATATCAAGCCCTATTACCTCAAATCATGGGAGCTTGTCAAGGACCGCGGTACAAAGCTTTTCTGTCAAGATAGCGATGGCAACATGAACCCGCTCATTGATATTTTCATTGAATCGGGCATCAACATTTTTTATCCTTGCGAACCGATGGGTAATATGGACATCGTGGCACTTCGCAAAAAATACGGTCACAAGATTGCATTCCGCGGCGGCATTGACAAGCACGTCATTCGCACGACCAAGGAAGCCATCGACCGCGAGCTGGAATACAAAATGCAGCCTTGCATGATGGACGGCGGCATCGTTTTCGGTCTTGACCACCGAATCCCTAACGGTACAAGCCTTGAAAATTATATCCATTACATCGACCGCGCCAGAGAAATCTTGGGTCTTCCCGATTTCCGCACCTCGGAACCCTCCTGGGGACGTATGGCATTCTAAAAATGATTACAAAGAAAAAGAGCTTCATCAAGAAGCTCTTTTTTGTATTTTAATCATTCAAAAATAAAAGAATAAAGCTTTGCGTCTTTCATCGCAAATCGGATCCGCACTTTTTTGCCAAGAAGAGCGGCAAGCGGCTTTTCAAATTCCACAGGGCGATCGACGCTGTCGCCAAACATCGTATAGCTCGTATACCCTTCGAGCGCCTCACCGTTTTCATCAAGAAGTGAAACCGTGATACCACCAAGCGCAGACGTCGCAAAATTCAATTTCATCACATCACCGTCCACGGTGACGGGCTTTGTTACGACTTCGCCGCCGCGATAAGGTGCGCTCCAAGAGAAAAAGCCGTCAAGTCGCATCGTAAAACGACGGAAATTCACGTTTTTGATGCGATAATTTTCACCAACGAAGAAAGAAATCTCCTTCGGTGCCTGATCTTCCTCTGCCTCCGTTTCGATAAGTCCATAAACGGTGTAGCAGTTCCCATACCACCAGTTATCGCGGTTTTCCACACCGGGTGTGAGAAAAGCTTCGTCACGGCGGTTGAACGTAAAGCCATCGTCGGAAGTCATGATCACGCAGTCGGTGAGAGCGGTTCCCTCTCGTCCGTAAACCTCTGTGATATTTTCGTGTCTGTCACCAAGGGGCATGAAATGGAAATTTCTTTGCTCTGCCACACGGTCATAATAACGAACGGGAAAACCGATGAACGTATTTGCACTGCGATAATATTTCGTGATCTGATTGGTATAAAGCTGATATTCTTCCTGTCCTTCTTCAAAAGCGATCCTGCCGTGTTTCGTCCACGTCTTAAAATCGCGGCTCGTCGCTACACGGATATGTCTCAGCCAATTCGGGCGCGCACCATTCCAACTGAGTCGATCTTCCCCTTCAGGCGTATGGAACGCACGGTAATAAAGAAAATACTGCGCTGTTTCCTCGTCCCAAAGCATAACGTTATAAGAATCAAAAGTACCCTCAACGTCAAGGTAATACATTTCCTTAAAAACATAACCGTCTTCGCTGGCATAATAGATGAGCTTCGTGCCGCCGTTGTCGCTGCCGAGATTGATCTCACACAAAGCTTTGAAGCGTTCTTCTTTCGGACAGTTGGGATTGGTATCATAAAAAACAGAGAAATTGTCGATCGGTGCTTCACGGTTAAAAACGATATTATTGTTTTTTGTGCCGTTGTATTCATAGATGCCGACGTTCGGTTTGCGGAAAGTGATACCGCCGTCGCGGCTCTCCGCCACACAAATGATACCGCTCACACCCTTGATCTTCTGTTTGTCTATTCTGTGTCGGGAAGCATCGGCTCTGTAATACATACGGTAGGTGTCCCCCACCTTCAAAACGCTCGCATATCCGTTGTGAACACCCTCCCACTCGTTATCGCAGACAAGCGCGATATTTTTCTTCACGGGCTTATGCATCTCAATGCTGACGTTTTTGTTTTCAGCGATCAATTTTTCGTCCCAACACAAAAAGCGATTTTGTTTTTTCATGAGATATCCTCCTTATCGCGCACTGCGACTCTTTTTCACGCAATAGCGTTTTTCTAGTTTCATTATAGCAAAGGAGGAGTAAAAGTCAAGAAATAAAAACAAAAAAGCATCGCTTTTTCAGCGATGCTTTTTCCTATGGTGAAGATGAGTGGATTTGAACCACCGACCCCCTGCATGTCAAGCAGATACTCTAACCAGCTGAGCTACACCTTCATTTTCACAGCCTCTTTTGAAGCTGTGAAAGTATCATATCACAGTTTTTTTGTTTTGTCAACACTTTTTTATTATTTTTGCAAAACATAGGAAACCACGTCGCGCGGTGTTTGCGCGATGCCGTCCGCTCCCGCATTTTGCAATTCATGAAGATCTCCGTAACCGTAAAGCACGCCAAGCGACATGATGCCAATCTTCTTCGCACCGAGGATATCATGCTCTCTGTCACCGATCATAACGGTGCGTGTCTTATCCGTGATACCTGCAAGCGAAAGCGCATATGCAATGACCTCTGCTTTGTCAGTTCTCTTTTCGTCCATGGTCGCACCTGCAATCACGGTGAAATATTTCGCAAGATCAAAACGCGCGAGAATCTTTTTGGCAAATTCTTCGGGCTTGGACGTGGCAACGACGAGTGTTTTTCCTGCATTTTTCAAAGCAGCGAGCATTTCGGGAACGCCATCATACACCACGTTTTCATAAATGCCCTGCTCTTTGTAATATTCACGGAAGATCGCAACGGCTTCTTTGGTTTTTTCAGGAGAGAAACCGCAAAAATGCGAAAAAGAATACGGCAAAGGCGGACCGACGAAACGGCGAAGTGCTTCTCTGTCATCATGAGGCAGACCGTAATGCTTCAGCGCATGGACAAAAGAATTGATGATACCGTCGGCGGAGTCGGTCAATGTTCCGTCGAGGTCAAAAAGTACAGAATCAAAATTCATATCAAAGAAGTGTTGCGCGCAACTCTTCACCCGATTTCGGGCTGAGATAAGCAGGCGCGATATCAAGAACGGTCTTGCAGCCGCTATCGCCTTCTTGATTCAAGCGATAAGCCGCTCTCGCGTAAGCAACAAGCACGGAAGACGTAAATTCGGGATTGGAATCCAGCTTCAAGCTGTATTCCATGATGTGCTGATGTTCAAGATCCCAACCGGTTCTGCCGCTTCGAATGACAAAGCCACCGTGCGGAATCCCACTGTGATCTCTTTTCAGTTCGTCCATCGAAATGAAGTGGACTGTCGTGTCATAATCCGCAAAATAGTTGGGCATCGTTTTGATCTCATTTTCAATGCGAGCCTTGTCCGCACCCTCCGCGGCAACAACAAAACATTCTCTGGTGTGTTTTTCACGAGTAGTCAGTTCAGGATTTTTACCATCACGAACAGCTGCCAATGCACTTTCCACGGGAATCGTATACTGTTTTGCATCAAGAACGCCTTCGATACGGCGGATCGCATCGGAATGACCTTGGCTCACACCTTTGCCCCAGAACGTATAATCTTTGCCATCAGGCAAAATAGCACCCGCATACATACGATTAAGAGAAAACATACCGGGATCCCAGCCGACAGAAATGATCGCTGTTTTTCCCGATGCTTTTGCAGCTTCATTGACTTCCGCAAAATGTTCTGGGATTTTAGCGTGCGTATCAAAGCTATCAATAACGTTGAAAAGCTTTGCCATCGCAGGCGTTTGCCCCGGAAGATCTGTGGCACTACCGCCGCAAAGGATCATCACGTCGATCTTGTCTGCCAATTTTTCCGCATCATCTGCGTGATAAACAGGCACACCTTCGGTGCGGATTTTCATCGTTTCAGGATTTCTGCGTGTGAATACGGCAACAAGCTCCATATCCGCGTTTTGACGAATGGCACATTCCACGCCACGCGCCAGATTGCCGTAGCCGAAAATACCGATTCTAATGCTCATAAATATCATTCCTTTCATATTTGAAAGATTTATTTTGAAAAATATGTCAATTATTATAGCAAGAATAAAGAAAGATGTCAATGATTTTTTATGCAAAAACCAAGGTTTTTATACAGCCATTATTTGTATATCTCAATGCTTTAATTCCCATAGCTCATCATAACTGAGCAAATTTTGCGGAAAGAAATAAATACACGTTTCCTGAGAAGTTTCCGTAACAGGCTCACCATACCAATCCTTGGTACGGTTCCACTCCATGACAGTATAAAGAAGCGCATCATGCTTCACTGTCCCTCCATCGTCATAACGAATCGTGGAATACGGAACCAACAAAACAAGAAGCCCCGAAACCGTTACGATAATAGCAGTCATCACGTTTTTCACGCGACGGATTTTCTCATGAAAAGCAGACGTCTCAAAAAGCATGGCGGTATTCCCCTTTGTGACATAACATAAAACAATTCGCACAAGTTGACCAATCACCGCAAAAAGCAACACCGGCAGAAGCGTCCACAAAAACAGCAACAAAAGAGAAAACCAAAATCCAAAGTCAATAAACCCTCCCGAAGGTCTTAATCGGCCATACAGCGTGGCAATGCCAAGCATCGGAACGTAAGCAATCAATATCAGAAAATAAAGCCTTTTTACGATCTCATAGATCACATAAGATTTTTTATTTTGAAATTTCGGTTGCTTCATAAAATCCCCCCCTTGATCTATATCTTGATAGCAACCACACCTGCATTTGGTGTGTAAAAGCCTTTTTCTTTGTTGGAATAGCGAAGTCCGCGTTCGATATACAAAATGGCGTTGATCACGCCGCCGTGCGTGACAAGGATCACGTCCTTTTCCTGCGCCGCGATCTCCTGACGAAAAGCCGCCCATGCCGCAGAAATCCGATCATAAAATTCATGCGGACTTTCTCCTTGCGGATAATGTTCGTCCCAGCCTAATGTATTCCAAAAAAGACCCGGATATTTTCGATTGGCGATCTCATTTTTCATGCCTGCAAGCACGCCGTTATTCGTTTCACGAAAGGAGGAGCGAAGTATGATCGGCAAGCAAAGCTGTGAAGCAAGGATTCCTGCCGTTTGTGCCGTGCGCGGAAGATCGCTCGCATAAAGTGCGCCCACATGAACTTCAGGATCGTTTTTCATCTTTTCGGCAAGCTCACTGACCTGCAAAACACCCTTTTCCGTCAGCGGAGAGATACTCCACCCACCGCGCACCGTATCGTCATCTCTGCCGTGGCGAATCAGATAAACCGTCATCATATCCCTCCTTTTTCTTTCTTCTTATATTCAGTATAACACAACTGTATATACTGTGCAAGATTTTTTCTGCATTACGCCAAAAAATCTTAAAAAAATTATCAAAAAGGCTTGACAAACAAGGTTTCCTGTGGTAAAATGATTTTCACATTGTGGCGGTAAGTCCTACGGGCCTTTAGCTCAGTTGGTTAGAGCAACCGGCTCATAACCGGTCGGTCCGGGGT
>CAYXQF010000069.1:0-10352 GCA_964466625.1 uncultured Lachnospiraceae bacterium
AGAATGGAAAAAGGTCTTTCCTTCCTCGAATTCAACTACATGATCATGCAGTCCTACGACTTCTACTACATGTTCAAGAAATACGGCTGTAACATGGAATTCGGTGGCGATGACCAGTGGTCCAATATGCTTGGCGGTACAGAACTCATTCGCAAAAAACTCGGTAAAGATGCACATGCGATGACTATTACCCTTCTCACCGACTCCAACGGTAAGAAAATGGGTAAGACTGCAGGCAACGCTGTTTGGCTCGATCCGAACAAGACTTCTCCCTTTGAATTCTATCAGTACTGGCGCAACGTTGGCGATGCAGACGTTATGAAGTGCATCAAGATGCTCACATTCCTTCCCCTCGAAGAAATTCAGGAAATGGAAAACTGGGCAGACAACCGCATCAACGAGAAAAAAGAAGTTCTCGCATATGAACTCACCACGCTCGTTCACGGTAAGGAAGAAGCCGACAAAGCAAAAGAAGTTTCCCGCAACCTCTTCAAGGGCGGCGGCAACAGCGCGGATATGCCCACCACCGAAGTGGAAGAATCCGCTCTCACCGACGGTAAGATCGGCATCATGGATATCATGGTCATGGGCAAACTCGCACCCACCAAGAGCGAAGCAAAACGCCTGATCGTTCAGGGCGGCGTCTTGATCAACGACGCCAAAGTGGAAGATTTCCGCGCACAGATCGAAGCTGACGCACTCCGCGAAGGCATCGTTATCCGCCGCGGCAAAAAAGTGTTCCATAAGTTTATTTTGAAATAAAAAGCGGCAAAAAGGCACCGAGGAATAAACCTCGGTGCTTCTATCTTTTTATTAAAAATAATAGGCTCAATATTTTTCGACCTTGAAGTTTTCACTGCAAAGTGTGGGAAAAATGAGTTCTCCGCCCGGCTGATGCCATTTTAGGGAGCCGTGCAGACGTTTTTCAGGATCGTAAACACCATAGACCAGACGGCTGATCTCGGGACGATGTCCGTATCCGGGTTCATAATTCACAGTGCCGACCGTGAGATTGCATGGACCGGGACGGTGACCGAAAAGCTCGCCACGAGTCGTCGTGATGATGCAACGGTTATGCTGTGCCACAACGTGCGTGATCATGGAGATATGCGAGCAATCGTGAAGAACGATGCCCTCTTCGCAGTTATGCACGTACACATAATCCGCGATGACGTGCTCACCGATGACAAGACCGTATTTGAAGCCCTGCACCGCTACACTGCGGATCACGTTGTGGTCATTCTGGTCACCCGACATCATAAGGCCGACGGTGTGACAGGGATTTTCCTGAAGCTCGACGCCAAGCACCGCGTCCCCAACGGATTCAAGA
Organism: uncultured Lachnospiraceae bacterium; assembly: GCA_964466625.1. Taxonomy (GTDB): domain Bacteria; phylum Bacillota; class Clostridia; order Oscillospirales; family CAG-272; genus QALR01. Next base: position 1,331 of record CAYXQF010000069.1, read on the forward strand.
AGACAAAATTGGCAATCCATGACGTGAACACGGCTTGCGTTCTGCAGGTTTACGGCAGATTGCGTGGGATACATTTTATCACGGCGCATGGGAACTGCAAACTCAAGATTTGTCAACGTAATCAAAGAGGAGCTGAATTTTCCTCGGCAGGAGGTTCCCTCCGGTGTAGAAAGAATCGAATATGGCCGCGCGTTCGGATCATGCTCCTCGGGCGCGTCCCAGTCGGAAAAGATCGTAGTGCTTGTGAAAATACGCGGTTCAGGATCTCCGGGTTGCGGAAGAAAGCGTGTCGTACCGTAAGGGCTGTCCACGGGGCGCACCTGATAGCTATAAAGGAATCGACACGGCATCTCGCCTTCAAGCTGAATATTTGCGGTTCCCGCAGGGATAATCAATTGAGAACGAACAGGCTTGCCGCCAATTTCCTCCACAGCAGGAGAAGCGATGCGATAGCCGCGAGGTGTAAACGGAAAATAGATCTTTCCTCCTCCTCGCTTGACAACGAAATCAATTGCCGCCTGGATCGCCGCGGTATCGTCGGTCATGCCGTCGCCTTTGGCGCCGAAATCAAAAACGTTAAATCCATAGCTCATAATTTTTCCTCCTTATGAAGCTTCATTTCCCCCACAGTATAGCATGGTAAATTTTCTTTGTCAACAAAATGGCTCCAATTAAAAAAGACAGGATCTCAAATCCTGTCTTTTTTTCATTATTGCAAAGGTTTCACGTCATGCTCGGCGTAGAATTTGGAGGTATACGCCTTCTCGCCCATGGATTCAAAATCAAAAAGCTCACTGACGGTCACAAATTCATAACCGTCATTTGCCAGCGTTTCAAGAAGCTCTTCCAAAAGGTCGGGCGTGATCTCCTTGATGTCGTGCATCAGAAGAATACTGCCGTCCTCCACTTGCGAAAGCGCCAGCGCTTTTGCCTCAGCGATCGCCTCTTCGCGTGTGATCTCACCACTCTTAAACTTGGCATTGGATTCCCAATCGCGCGTATCAGAATCCCAAAGGATCGTATGCATACGAACACCATCGGCATAGAGCTTGTCTGCCGTTGCCGCGTCAATATGACCGCCGGGCGGACGAAGAAGCGTGCAGACGTAGCCTCCCGTCAAAGCGGAGATACGCTCATTCACGTCGGTGATCTCTTTAAGGAGCGCATCTTCGGAAAGCTCAGTAAGTGAACTAGGGTGATTCGCAGAATGATTACCGATCTCATGACCAGCCGCAATCATCTGCTGCAAAATCTCACCCTTGGACTGTGAAAGCTGATAGCCCACCACGAAAAACGTTGCTTTCGCGTTATATTTCGCCAAAATATCAAGAATTTCGCGCGTATAAACACTGCTGGGGCCATCATCAAAGGTGAGCGCAATGCGTTTATCTGCCACGGGAAGCATCACATTGGGATATGTCGTCGTTTCCTCCGTCGTGGTTTCGGCAGAGGAAGCGCTCGTGGTATCTTCTTTATCGAGATCGGAAAAATCAGAATCCTTCGTTGTGGTTTCGGCGGAGCTGGTATCCGTCGTATCATCTAAGGAGAAGTCTATAAACGTACAGCCCCAGATGCCGCCGATCATCAAAGCGGCAAGCAGACAGATGCCAACGATCAAAAAAATCTGTTTTTTACTGGTAAAGTTCAATGAAAAAGCCTCTTTTCTTAAATGCGTACTTGAAGAGCGTCTTTATATTGACGGTAAAATTCTTCATATCTGCCTTCGTCGATCGCCTCGCGGATCTTCGTCATCAGATCATTATAGAAATAAAGATTGTGCAAAACGGCAAGACGCATACCGAGCATCTCGTCTGCTTTGAGGAGATGGCGGATATAGCTTCTGGAATAGAAGCGGCAAGCCGGGCACTGGCAATCGGGATCAATGGGACGAGGATCGCGCTGATATTTCTGGTTATTGATATTCATGGTACCCTTCCATGTGAAGATGTAACCGTGACGGGCATTACGGGAAGGCATAACGCAATCGAAAAAATCCACACCGCGATAAACCGCTTCAATGATATTCCAAGGTGTGCCGACACCCATGAGATAACGGGGCTTGTCCTTGGGCATATGAGGTTCCACCTGCTCGATGATGTGATACATCACTTCCGCTTCTTCACCAACGGCAAGGCCGCCGATCGCATAGCCGGGAAGATCAAATTCGGAGATTCGCTTCATGTGGTCGATACGAATATCGTCATATGTGCCGCCCTGGTTGATACCGAAGAGCATCTGATTTTTGTTGATGGTTTCGGGCAAAGAATTGAGGCGTGCCATTTCATTTTTGCAACGCTCAAGCCAACGGGTAGTACGGGCAACGGAATTTTTTACATAGTCACGCGGCGCGGGATTTTCAATGCATTCATCAAACGCCATTGCGATGGTGGACGCGATGTTAGACTGGATCTGCATACTTTCTTCCGGACCCATGAAAATGCGCTTACCGTCGATATGAGAAGCGAATTTTACGCCTTCTTCTGTAATTTTGCGCAATTGAGAGAGAGAAAATACCTGGAAACCGCCGCTATCGGTGAGCACGGGACGTGTCCAATTAAAAAATTTATGAATACCGCCCATATCACGAATAACTTCGTCACCCGGACGAAGGTGGAGATGATAGGTATTGGAGAGTTCGACCTGACAGCCGACCTCATAAAGATCCTGTGTGGAAATGCCGCCCTTGATCGTCGCACAAGTGCCGACGTTCATAAAAACAGGCGTCTGGATCGTGCCATGAACGGTTTCAAAAGTACCGCGGCGCGCGTTTCCGTCTTGTTTTAAGAGTGTAAACATTTGGTGTTCCTTTCTTTTTTGTTATCTATACTGATCTTACTCGATTTTTTGATTACGTTCTGCCAAAACGTCTGTCCAGCTCTTCCTTAGAAAGCTCGAATGCCACGGGGCGTCCGTGCGGACAGAATTTAATGCAATCGTAGCGAAGCAGATTGTCACAGATCCAGCGCAGATGCGCCTCATCATATACCCTGCCCGCCTTGACAGACATTTTGCACGCGCTTTGGTAAAGTGCTTTTTCAAAAAGTTCATTCTTCTGCTGTTCTACAGAAGCGCCTGTTTCCAGCGTTCCCGTCAAAAGCGCAAGGAAAAGATTTCTCGCCGCCGAGCGTTCAAAATCCTGTGGGATCCCACGAAGGGAAACCTCCTTTTCAGAAAGAGAAAACTCAAAACCGACAGCTTCCAGCTCCGTTTTATATTCACGGCAAACCGCCATCTCCTCTGCGGAAAGCGAAAGCGTTTCCTCAATCAAAAGAAGCTGAACGTTGCGATTTTCCTGCATATTCGCACGAAGACGCTCGAAATTGATGCGTTCATGTGCCGCATGCTTATCAATAAGGATCATTTTTCCCTCGGTTTCCATGATCACATAGCTTGAGAAAACCTCACCGACGATGCGATACGCAGGAATAGGCTTTTTCTCGCGATCGGGAATTTTTGCGTCCGTGCTTTCGGGAATAATCGTAGGAGTTTCCTTGGCCGGTCTTTCGTAAATGGCAGAAGCATATTGCTTCTTTTTGGCTTCAAAGGATTCGATATCGGTATCCGCACCGAGCCTTGCCATGGAGCGCATCGGCATCTCACGCATCTTCGGCACGTCCACAGAGATATCGTCATCATCAAATTTTTTCTCCTCGCGCATACGGAAAAAGGACTTCGTCGAAAAAACTTCGCTTTGCGCAGGTTCTTCCCTTTTCGGCGCTTCCCCACGAGGCGCGCTAACGGGAGTTTTGATTACCGTTTTCGGTGGGGGTGGCGATGTGGACTCGTTTTTTTTGGAAATCTCGCTTTGCGCGCCCTTTTCGCTCGCCACCGCAAACATCGTTTCCAGTTTGGTCTGCACGTATTCGGGTGTGCCGACGGCAGGCGTTTTTTCAATCATCAAATTTTTTTCGGAAAAAGAGAGCTCGGGACGCTTCGTACCCGAAATAAGCGCACTGCGCACTGCCGCATAGACTGCGTCAAACACCGCTTTTTCATTCGAAAATTTCACTTCCAGCTTTGCGGGGTGAATGTTCACGTCCACAAGACTCGTTGGCATTTTGAGATTCAAGACGCACGACGGGAATTTATCGGAGGGAGAATAGGAGTGAAACGCCGCTTCCAGCGCCGCAGACATCGTCTTGCTTCTCACGCTTCTGGCGTTGATGAAGAAAAGCTGCATAGTGCGGTTTCCTCTGACGTGGTCGGGTGCGGAAACAAAGCCTTCCACCAAAAGTCCACCGCGCTCACTTGAAACGGGAAGCATTTTTGCGGAAAATGCGCTGCCATAAACAGAATAAACCGCGTTCTTCAGCTTTCCATCGCCCGTGGTGGTAAATTTCGTTCTGCCATCTGAGATAAAGCGGAAAGCGATCTCGGGGTGCGAAACGGCAAGGCGTTCCATCGACTGCGTTACGGCAAGCGCTTCCGAAGGCTCGGATTTCAAAAATTTGAGTCTGGCAGGTGTAGTAGCAAAAAGCTTCTCGCAGATAACGGTGGTGCCGTTCGGCGCGCCGACAGAAAGCACTTCTTCCGTTTTGCCGTAGGTACCGCGAAGCTCCGTACCCATTTCGTCCTCGGCACGCTTGGTGAGAATACGAAACGCGGAAACGGCTGTGATCGCCGCGAGCGCTTCCCCGCGGAAGCCAAGCGTGAAGATGGAAGCAAGATCCGATGCCGTTTTCAGCTTACTCGTCGCATGGCGGCGAATGGCCAGTACCGCGTCTTCCCCGCTCATGCCGGAACCGTTATCCGTCACGCGAATCAGCGAAATGCCGCCGCGCGCGATCTCAACTGTGATCTGATCGGCACCTGCATCAATGGAATTTTCCACAAGCTCCTTGACAGCGGAAGCAGGTCTTTCCACCACTTCGCCTGCCGCAATGAGGTTGGCAACGGAAATATCCAAAACGTTAATGCGTCCCATGCTTTTCTCCTTTCTCTTTTTTTATATCTATTTTTAATTCAACATTTTTTTCAGTTCAAAAAGCAAATTCAGCGCTTCCAAGGGGGAGATCACGTTGATGTCCGTTTCACGAAGCTTTTGGCAAACGTCGCTCTCGACCATATTTTCAAAAGAAAACATCATCGGATCGGCAGGAATCTCTTTTTTCGCAGATTTTTTGCTGACGGATTCTCCGCTTTCAATGGAAGAAAGAATTTCTTTGGCGCGTTTGATCACTTCCTTCGGTACGCCCGCAAGCTGTGCGACCTCGATGCCGTAGCTGTCATCTGCCGCGCCGCGCACGATTTTACGAAGGAACGTGATACCGTCACCGCGTTTTTTAGCGGCGATGTGATAGTTCACAACGCCCTCATGTTCGTCTTCCATCGCGGTGAGCTCATGGTAGTGTGTGGCAAAAAGTGTTTTCGCGCCGATCTTTTTGCCAAGTGTATATTCCGCAACGGCGCGAGCGATGCTCATGCCGTCAAAGGTGCTCGTGCCTCTGCCGATCTCATCATAAATGATAAGGCTCTGTTTTGTAGCATTGGCAAGGATATATGCCACCTCGCTCATTTCCAGCATAAAGGTGGACTGTCCCATCGCAAGGTCATCGGAAGCACCAACGCGGGTGAAGACCTTATCAATCACAGAGATCTTCGCTTCCTTTGCAGGGACAAAAGAACCGATCTGCGCCATGATGCAGATGAGCGCTACCTGACGCATATAGGTGGATTTACCTGCCATATTCGGTCCTGTGATGAGCATGAAACGGTTTTGCTTGCTATCGAGCTCGGTGTCGTTGGGAACGAAGAACGTATCTCTGGCAAACTGTTCCACAACGGGGTGGCGCCCATCTTTGATGACGATATCGTCACCGTAACCGATCTCAGGACGGCAATAGCCGTTTTTGCTTGCCACTTCGGCAAGACTGCAATAAACGTCAAGCTTAGAAAGCATGAACGCGGTCTTCTGAATGCGGTGGACGTTTTCCGCCACACGAAGACGGATATCACAGAAAAGCTGATATTCCAGCGCCACGCGCTTTTCTCCCGCACCAAGAACTTGGGATTCCATATCCTTGAGCTCCTGCGTAATGTAGCGTTCCCCGCCGACAAGCGTTTGCTTGCGCACATAGCGTTCGGGAACGGCATTGATATACGATTTGGAAACCTCAATATAATAACCGAACACACGGTTAAAGCCAACTTTCAATGTTTTGATGCCTGTGGCTTCTCTTTCGGTTTCCTCAATTTTTTCGATCCAGCCGCGGCTGTTCGTTTCGATCTCGCGCAGATGATCCACGTCGCTGTGGTAGCCGGTTTTGATAAATCCACCCTCACGAACGGAAAACGGCGGCTCTTCCACGATGGCTTTTTCAATGAGCGCGTAGATATCGGAAAGCGTGTCCAGCTCTGCGTAGATGCCTGCAAGCTCTTCACTTTCAAAGGATGCAAGCTGCGCTTTAATTTCAGGAATTTTGCTCGCTGTCTGTGCCACGGCGCGAAGATCTCTCGCGTTTGCTGTGCCATAGACGATACGGGTGATGAGTCTTTCCAGGTCAAGCACGCCGGCAAGTGCCGATGCCAGCTCACCACGCTCGATCATGCGGTCATAAAGCTCCGCCACCGCGGCTTGTCTTTGCATGATATGGTAAGGATTTTTCAGCGGTTGATCAAGGAATTTGCGAAGAAGTCTGGCACCTGCCGCTGTTTTCGTTTTGTCAAGAACCCAAAGGAGTGTTCCCTTTTTCTCCGCACGGCGCATGGTTTCGCAAAGCTCGAGATTTCGTCTGGTGTTGACGTCAAGCTCCATGTACTGACCGTTCTGATAATAGTTCAGCGCACCGAGATTGCCGAGATTATTTTTCTGTGTTTCTTCCACGTAGGAAAGAAGTCCACAAAGCGCCAGAAGCGCCACGTTTTCACTATCTTCAAATTCACCGGGAAGATTTGCAAAATGCTCTTTTGCGCGGCGAAGCGCGTCTTCTGTGTCAAAGCGCCATGCTTCGTTCTGATTGATCACGGCAGAGAGGCGTTCCGTCAAAAAGGAGATCGCTTCGGGAATTTCTTCCGACGTGGTATTGAGAAGGATCTCACGGGGGGCATACGCGCCAAGCTCACCGATGAATCTCGTCATGCGGTTTTTTCCCGAAAACGAGGTGACCGAAACGTATCCCGTGGAAATATCGGCAAAGGAAACGCCGATTTCTTCATCGCGTACGTAAACGGCGCAAATATAATTGTTTTTCTTTTCGTCAAGCAGAGAGGATTCTGTCAGCGTGCCGGGGGTGATCATGCGCACAACATCGCGCTTCACGATGCCCTTGGCACTTGCGGGATCTTCAAGTTGCTCGCAAATAGCAACCTTATAACCTTTTGCGACAAGCTTGCCGATGTAGCCTTCCACCGCATGGTACGGAACACCGCACATCGGCGCACGGCTTTCCTCGCCGCAATCTCTGCCCGTCAGCGTGAGATCAAGCTCCGCAGAAACGACTTTCGCATCGTCAAAAAACATTTCATAAAAGTCGCCAAGACGGTACATCAATATATACTCGCGATACTTATCCTTGATCTCAAAGTATTGCTGCATCATGGGTGTCATGGGGGTAGCCTCTCTTTTCTTTATATTTTCTGTCCGCAGGGAGTATCACACGATCTCGCCCCAAAGCAGGAAGGTCTGTGCTTTCGTGATCTTTACGTTCACAAAAGTACCGATCATGCTATCGTCCCCATCAAAGAGAACGAGCTTATTGCCATCGGTTCTGGCGGAATATTTATCTTCATTTGTTTTGCTTCTGCCTTCCACAAGCACACGCACGGTGGTGTTTTCCATGGGAAGGTTCTTTTCCAACGCGATCTCGTTCTGCACCTCGAGCAGGCGCGCAAAACGCTCACTCGTGATCTCAGCAGGAATCTGATTTTCCATTTCAGCGGCAGGTGTGCCTTCACGCTTGGAATAGATGAAGGAATAGATCATATCATAACGAACTTCGCGCAAAGCGGAAAGTGTATCTTCAAAATCCGCTTCCGTTTCGCCGGGGAAACCGACGATGATATCGGAAGTGATGGTGATATCAGGCATTTTTTCGCGCATATAGCGAATGAGAGAAAGATAATGTTCTCTGGTGTAAACACGGTTCATTTCTTTCAAAATTCTGTCCGAACCGGATTGGAGCGGCAAATGGAAATGGCGCGCGATCTTCGGGTTTTCCGCCATCACGTCAATGAGCTCATGAGAAGCGTCCTTCGGGTGGCTGGTCATAAAGCGGACGGTAAATTCACCCTCGATCTTGCAGATGCGGCGAAGCAGCTCCGCAAAGTTACATTCTCCGCCAAATTCCTTGCCGTAGGAGTTGACGTTTTGTCCGAGAAGCGTGATCTCACGGCAACCCGATGCCACAAGTTCTTCGATCTCCTTCAAGATGTGCTCGGGACGACGGCTTCTTTCGCCGCCGCGCACATAAGGCACGATGCAATAGGTGCAGAAATTGTTGCAGCCGTACATAATGCTCACCCATGCGCGGAACGTGCTCTCTCTCGAAACGGGAACGCCCTCGGCAACGATAGGTTCGCCTGCATTCGGGAAGAAAAAGCGCTTTTCTTCGGTCATCGTGCGATGCAGGATCTCAGGCATACGCCAAAGAGATTCCGTACCGAAAACGAAATCGACGTAAGGATAGCTTTTTTTGATCTTTTCGCTCATGCTCTTTTTGGAAACCATACAGCCGCACACACCGATGAGAAGCGAAGGCTTTTTCGCCTTGAGGTGCTTGTAGCCACCCGTGATGGAAAGTGTTTTCTTTTCCGCATGATCGCGCACAGCACAAGTGTTGACAACGATGATGTCGGCATCTTCCTCGGTATACGTTTTTTCATAGCCCATCTCCACGAGCATACCCATGACGCGCTCGCTGTCCGCCTCATTCTGCTGACAGCCGTAGGTCACGACGCACGCTTTGCGTTTCACGCCGTCGGAGAGGATATTTTTAATTTTTTGAATGTAATTTTTTTGTTTTTCAATTTCGCAAGGTTCTGCTGTTCTTGCAGGCTTTTCGATTCTTTTTTCTATCATTTTGAT
>CAYXQF010000070.1:0-10314 GCA_964466625.1 uncultured Lachnospiraceae bacterium
GTTTTGAAAGATTCTTCAAGAAGTTGTGCGAAATTTTCCTGTTCGCTCATGGTGTTTTGTACCTCCTCAATTATGTAGCCGGGCGTGGATGCGCCGGCTGCGATGCCGAGTGTGCCGGTCATCTTCTTAATGATATGTTTCGGAATGTCGACGGCGGATTCGATCAGATACGTTTCGGGGCAATTGATCTTTGCCAGCTCGTAAAGCTTGCGCGTATTCGAGCTTTCAAGTCCACCCACAACAAGCATCGCGTCACATTTCTGTGAGAGCGTTTCGATTTCCTTTTGTCTGGTTTCCGTAACACTACATATTGTATCAAAAAATAATCCGTTTGTATATAGTTTTTCGAGAAATTTTTTGCTTTTTTTCGAATCTGCTAAACTGTGTGTCGTTTGCGACGCAAAAATGATCTTTTTGGAATCATTCTTTTGACGCCTTTCTTGTGAGAAAAACGCTGTGACCGCATCTGCGCTTGGAAAAATGTGAAAATCGCCCTGGATATAGCTGGCAATGCCGATCACTTCGGGGTGATTTTCATTTCCCATGAGGACGGTGAAGGTGCTGTCACTTGTATTTTCCTGCATGATCTTATAGATCTTGGCAACGAAAGGGCAGGTCATATCCATGATCTCCGACGCGGGATTTTTTGCGTGAAACGCAGCAAGCTTTTCGCGGATCTCACGTGTGACACCGTGCGTGCGAATGACGAAAACGGCATTTGCAGGGGCGTTTTCCAAAAGCGCGTCCACTTCATTTTCATCGGCGATGGCGACGCCGTTTGCGCACAGACGGCGGTTCACGTCAGGATTGTGGATAAGAGAGCCGATGGTGAAAATGGGTGGGTGATCGGGTGTTTCCATTTTTGCGAAGACCGCATCCACGGCGCGCTTGACGCCGAAGCAAAAGCCTGCGTATTCGGCAACTTTAATTTGCATTTTCGTTCTCCTTGCCAAGCTCACAGATCTTTTCGAAAACATAACGGGAAGCCGCGCGGTATTCCATGATGGTGCCTTTGGTGAAGCCAAGTTCTTCATACATGATGGGTTTGCCGACAATGACGGTGGTTTTACGGAATAATCTTAGTTTATGCCCTTTTGTTTTAATATATACGGGCAAAATATTACTTTTTCCGCGAAATGCCATCATACCGATGCCGCTTTTTGCATCATCGGGGTTCGGTTCTTTGCCGGGCATACGGGTGCCTTGGGGGAAAACGCCGAGATATTTACCTTCTTTGAGAATTTCAATAGAATTGGTGATGGATTGCAGATCGGCTTGACCGCGACTGACGCTCACGGTGCCAAAGGAACGTAAAATTTTAGCGAGAATCGGATTTTTGAAAAGTTCTTTTTTTGCGAAAAAGTAAATTTGACGTTTTAAGTTGACGGCGATCAGAAAAATGTCGTGCATGCTGATGTGGTTGGCACAGATGATGCAAGGACCTTCCGTAAGTTCATTTTCCAAACCTTTTACTTCCATGCGTAAAAAAAGCTTATAAAAGGGTTTCAAGAAGATCTGCAAAAAGTGATACATTTTCGTCATGACGGGAAATCCTTTCCTTTTTGTTATTTTTGGGTAGGTTTATTTGTTTTTTCCTGAATGATCTGAATGGCGCGTGTCACCACTTCGTCAAAATCACCGGAGTTGTCAAGGAAAATGGCGTCCTCGGCAGGAATGGCAGGGGCTACGGCACGGGTGCTGTCCTCGTGGTCACGTTCAGCCATGGTGCGTTCCACTTCTTCCAATGTGATATTTTCTCCTTTTTCGAGAAGCTCGCGGTGGCGGCGGCGCGCACGTTCCTTATCAGAAACCGTGACGAAAAATTTCACGTCGGCATTCGGCAAGATAACGGTGCCGATATCTCTGCCGTCCATGATCACGTTGTTTTCTTTTGCAATATTTCTTTGCAGATCGAGCAGGAAAGCACGAACGGCAGGAATGGCAGAAACCTTGGAGGCGTAGGTGGAGATCTCGTTTGTGCGGATCAGACCGCTCACGTCCTCATCACCGAGAAAGATCTTCTGTGCGCCGTCGATGAATTTCAAAGAAATTTTGATCTCAGGCAAAAGTGCAGTTACTGCTTCTGTGTCTGTGGGGGTGATATCACGGCGGCGAACGGCAAGACCGATCGTGCGGTACATCGCGCCGGTATCTGTGTAAATATAGCCGAGTTTTTTTGCGAGGGCTTTGGCAAGGGTGCTTTTTCCTGCACCGGAGGGCCCGTCAAGAGCAATGTTGATCATCATAATGTTTCCTTTCCTATATCAGTCTGCGTAAACGGCGGCTTCTGCCGCTGCCATAGCGCTTGCGAAGGCGATCTGCAAATTAAAGCCGCCTGTATAAGCGTCAAGATCCATGACTTCGCCTGCGAAATAGAGGTTACCTGAGCATTTGGAACGCATGGTCTGCGGTTCGATCTCTTTTACCTTTACACCGCCACTGGTGACGATGGCTTCCGAAATGGGGCGGAAGCCCGTGATCGTGATCGGTAGATTTTTGAGCGTTTCCGCGATCTTGCGGCGTTCTTCCTGCGTGATGGCGTTGACCTTTTTGTCGGCAGGGATTCCGCAAAGCTTTGCGAAAGGCTCACGAAGCTTGGAGGGGAGAAGCTCATCGAAAATGTTGATGAAGTTTTTGTTTTTTGCTTTTTCAAAGTCGGAAAGTAAACGGCGGTCAAGCGTTTGCATATCGAGTGCAGGCTTGAGGTCGATGTTTACGGTGTAACGTCCTTTTTCCATCGGGCGCAGATGTGCCGAGGCGGAGAGGATCACGGGACCGCTGATGCCGAAATGACAGAAGAGCATCTCGCCGAAATCTTTGTAGATCACTTTGTTTTTCGTGTTGTCCATGACCGAGATGGCGATATTTTTGAGCGCCAACCCTTGGGTTTGCGGACAAATTTTGTCATCGGAGGTAAGACCCACGAGGGAAGGTGTCGGCGGTGTGATGCTGTGTCCCACGGATTCCGCGAGGCGATAACCGTCGCCCGTGGAGCCTGTGCCGGGGTAAGAAACGCCGCCCGTGCAAAGGATCACGGCGTCAAAGCCCATATACGTTTTTTTCTCGGATCTCAGTCCAACGATGTATTCGTCATCATTTTCGATAAACTCCGTGATGCGGTCGGTGATGATGTGAACACCGTTTTTCAGACAGTATTTTTTCAGCGCAAGCACCACGTCCACCGCATTATCCGATGCAGGATAAACGCGTCTGCCGCGCTCTGTTTTCAGCGGAACCCCGAGGCTTTCAAAAAATGCCATCGTATCTGCGGGAGAAAAACGGTTGATCGCGGAAAAGAGAAATTTCCCGTTTGCGGTCACATTTTTGATAAATTCATCGGGCGTGCAATCGTTTGTGACGTTGCATCTGCCTTTGCCCGTGATGCCGAGCTTTTTGCCGAGCAAGGTGTTGCGCTCAAAAAGCGTGACGTCGGCACCGAACTCTGCCGCTTTGCCTGCGGCGGTCATACCGGCCGCGCCGCCGCCGATGACGGCGATCTTTCGCTTATTCATAGAGGTCGTCCTCCTTTAGTTTTTGTTCTGCGAAAGAAATTCTTCCGCTTCTTCCATTTCGAAGAAAAGTTCGTCACACCGTGCTTCAATTTCCGAAAGACGGGTGGAGATCTCGGAAAGACGAACGTAATTCGTTGCCGCGTCGCCGTTCATTTCTTCTTCGAGTGCGAGCTTTTCTTCATCGAGCTTTTCGATCTCTGCTTCCGCGCGCTCGATGCGTTTTTCTGCTTTGCGGATCTCTGCCGCAAGCTTTTTGTTTTCCATGTATTTTTGTTTATTTTCGGATTCCGTTTTTTCCGCTTTCACGGTGACGGTTTCGACCTTGCGTTTTTCTCTGAATTCGAGATATTCATCGAAGGTGCCGTGATAATCATAAAAGTCACCGCCCATATCAAAGATGCGTGTCGCAAGCTTTTTCATGAAATAGCGGTCATGGGAAACGGCGATGATCGTGCCGCCGAAGGCAAGCAGGGCGTCTTCCAGTGCTTCACGGGACGCGATATCAAGATGGTTTGTCGGTTCGTCGAGAATGAGCAGGTTGACTTTGGAAAGGATCATCTTGCAGAGCATGAGTCTTGCTTTTTCACCGCCCGAAAGCACGGAAACCTTCTTTTCGATATCTTCCGCAAAGAAGAGAAATCCTGCAAGGGCTGTGCGTATCTGGGTGGCAGTCAGCTTTTCGTGTGCGCTCCAAAGCTCTTCGAGAACGGTATTGTTTTCGTCGAGCGTGCGCTGTTCCTGGTCGTAATAGCCAGCCACAACGCCCGTGCCGTATTCGATGATACCGCTGTCGGCTTCTTCATAACCGCCGAGGATTTTGATGAGCGTGGATTTTCCGCAACCGTTGGGACCAAGGATCACGACATGGTCGCGCTTTTTGATCATAAAGGAAACGTCGGAAAAGATCTTTCGCTCACCGAAGGATTTTGCAAGGTCATTGACCTCCAAAACGTCATTGCCGCTTTCTGCCGCCTCTGCAAAGGCAAGTCGGATACTACCGGGCGCATTTTCGGGAGCGTCCACCTTTTCCATGTGTTCGATCTGCTTTTTCTTGCTGGCAATGGTGATATAGTTATGTTCCTGCCCGAAGTGAATCTGCGTTTGAATGATTCCCTCGATGCGGGCGATCTCTTTTTGTTGGAGGTCATACATTTTTTGCTGGCGCGCTCTGGCTTCCGCTTTTTGGCGTGCGAACGCGGTATAATTGCCCGTATAGATCGTGGCTTTCGTATTTTCAATATCAAGGATCTTGGTCGTCGTGCGGTCAAGGAAATAGCGGTCATGCGAAACGAGCAGGAGCGTTTTCGGATATGCGCGCAGATGCTCTTCGAGCCAATAGAGCGTGTCCGTGTCGAGATGGTTTGTCGGTTCGTCGAGAATGAGGATATCAGGCTCCACAAGAAGCAGTCGCACGAGTGCCAGACGTGTTCGCTCGCCTCCGCTCAGGGTGGAGATCTTTTTTTTCTGTTCGCTTTCGGGGAAGCCGAAGCGTGTCAGCATCGAACGAATGCGCGATTTATATTCGTAGCCGCCGATCTCGCGGAATTTTTCCGTAAGGTGTGTAAATTCGGAAATCAGACGCTCATATGCTTCATCGTGCGCCGCGGAAGATTTTTGCTCAATTTCCGTTTGCAAAAGCGCAAGTCTTTTTTCGATGCGCTGACATTCGGGAAAGGCATTTTCCATCTCCTCGGTGAGCGTTTGTTCGCTTTCCAGCATCGCATTCTGTTCAAGCATGCCGACGGTGGTGCCGCGGGAGATGAAAACGTTACCGCCGCTCGGCTCCACGGTGCCTGCGATGATGCGCAAAAGTGTGCTTTTGCCTGCGCCGTTGACACCCACGATGCCAAGACGGTCCCCTTCATTGATGGAAAAATTTATTTTTTGCAAAATGATATCCGTGCCGTATTCCAGGTGGATATCGCTTACACTAAGTATCGTCATGGTAAAATTTTATTCTCCGAAAAAGTTATTTATTATCTTATTATACATCGAATACGGCGGATTTGTCAATTTTATTATAGAAAGTTACGAAAAAACTGTCGAATACAGATTGTAAATATGAAATTTTAATGTTATAATAAAAACAGATATTGGTACAAATGCGTAATATATTATAGATAAAAAACGGAAAGAGGAGTTTGTATGATAAACAGAGTATTTTTGATGGTCATGGATAGTTTTGGTGTGGGACACGCAAAAGATGCCGCGGCATTTGGCGATGAGGGTGCCAATACACTTGCGTCTGTTGCCTCCGTGGAAGGCTTTTCCGCGCCAAATCTTGCGCGCCTCGGACTTTTTCATATTGATAATACACCTGATATGGCAAATGGCATCACGCCCATTGGTGCTTATGCCAGAGCGGGAGAGCAGTCGAACGGCAAAGACAGCACCATCGGTCACTGGGAGATCGCCGGTATTCGCTCGGACGATGCGCTTCCTACTTTCCCTGATGGGTTCCCCGAATCGTTTTTGAAGGAATTTGAAAAGCGCACGGGCAGGGGGATCCTTTGCAATAAGCCCTATTCCGGCACTGACGTTATCAAGGATTACGGCAGAGAACATGAAAAAACAGGCAAGCTGATCGTTTACACTTCCGTGGACAGCGTTTTGCAGATCGCGGCGCATGAAGATGTTGTTTCCATTTCTGAACTTTACAGCTGTTGTGAGATCGCACGCGAGATGCTCACGGGGAACATGTGCGTAGGGCGTGTCATCGCACGTCCGTTTGTCGGCGGCTGGCCTTATATGAGAACGGCACACAGGCGTGATTTTTCCGCGGTTCCGCCGAAAACCACGTTCCTTGATCTTTTGAAACATGCAGGACTGGACACCATCGCCGTCGGTAAGATCCTTGATCTTTATGCAGGTGTTGGCATCACGGATTCTCATCGCAGCAAGAGTAATGAGGACGGTATGCGTATCAGCTCCATGCTGCAGGCGCGTGATTTTCACGGTCTTTGCTTTGTCAATTTCGTGGATTTCGATACTGTTTACGGCCATCGCAGAAATGCCAAAGCTTATGCAAAAGCCGTGATGGATTTTGACACGTGGCTTGGCGGCTTCATTGACGGTATGCGTGATGATGACGTGCTGATGATCACTGCCGATCACGGCTGTGATCCGAATTTCCGCGGCACCGATCACACCAGAGAAAATATTCCGCTTCTCATTTACGGAAAAGAGATCAAAGCGGGAAATCTCGGCTATCTTGAAACGTTTTCGGATATCGCGGCAACGATCTGCGGTATGTTCGGCGTACCGTATGCGCTCAATGGAAAGAGCTTTCTTTCCCGTTTGAAATGAGGTTTTTATGATCAATAAAAAAGAGCTTATCCGCGCCGCGATGGGAGCGAGAAAATTTTCGTATTCGCCGTTTTCGGGTTTTGCCGTCGGCGCGGCATTGCTTTGTGAAGACGGTACGGTCTATACGGGCTGCAACATTGAAAATTCTTCGTATTCTCCGACGCTTTGTGCGGAGCGATGCGCTGTTGCCAAAGCGGTTTCCGAAGGGAAGAGAAACTTCCTTGCCATCGCGGTGGCAGGTCCTGAAGATGGACACACAACCCCGTGCGGCGTTTGCAGACAGGTGCTTTATGAATTTTGCGACGAAAGTCTTATCGTGCTTTGCGCAGGCACGGAAAATGATTTTATGGAAACCACGCTTGGTGAGCTTTTGCCGCGTGCGTTCCGACTTTGATCTTGACTTTTGAAAAAGGTTCGGGTATAATCATTTGAAAATACTCGGAAAGGCTTGCATTTTCTATGAAAGAAAAAAATTATTCGTCAACGATCTTTGCCTGCTTTATCGGCTACGTCGTGCAGGCGATCGTCGTTAATTTCGCGCCCTTGCTTTTCGTCACGTTTCAGACGAGCTACGGCATCGGGCTTTCCAAAATATCTTTTTCGATCACACTTCTTTTTGGTCTTCAGCTTTTTGTGGACTGGGGTTCTTCCTTCATCGTTGCTCGCGTCGGCTATCGTAAAACTGCTATCGCAGGACAGTTTTTTGCGGCGACAGGACTGATCTTGCTTTCCTTTTTGCCTGAGGTGACGGCGGATCCTTACGTCGGTCTTCTCATCTCCGCGACGGTCTATGCGATCGGCAGTGGGCTTATTGAGGTCATTGTCAGCCCGATCGTGGAAAATTGTCCGACAAAACGAAAAGCGGCGATGATGAGCCTTCTTCATTCCTTCTATTGTTGGGGACAGCTTTTCACGGTGCTTATTTCCACGCTTTGCTTCGTGCTTCTCGGCATTGAAAATTGGCGCTATGTTGCTTTGCTCTGGGCGATCGTGCCGATCGTGGACGGAATTCTTTTCTGCATTGTGCCTATGCCCGATACGGCAGAGGTGGAAGCGCAGGGCATCGGTATGAAAGCAATTGCAAAGAAAAAGCGTTTCTGGCTTTTGGCGCTGATCATGCTTTGCGGCGGCGCCTCGGAACTTTGCATCAGCCAATGGGCATCTGCCTTTGCACAGATGGGGCTTGGCGTTGATAAAACGCTCGGTGACCTTATGGGTCCTTGTCTTTTTGCGGCGCTGATGGGAACGGCGCGTGTGCTTTATGCGAAATTCGGTCACAAGATGAATATTCAGAATGCGATGATCCTTTGCGGCGGACTTTGTGCTTTCAGCTATCTTTTGGCGGCACTCGCACCGCACCCGGCGCTTGGTCTTGCCGGTTGTGCCTTGGCAGGCTTTGCCGTTGGTATTTTCTGGCCCTGTGCGCTCAGCATGGGTGCCGGTGGCATCAAAAACGGCGGCATGGCAATCTTTGCACTCTTAGCACTTTTCGGGGACGCCGGTTGTACGGTTGGACCGACGCTTGTTGGTACGATCTCCGAGGCTTTTGGCGGCGAGCTTTCCGTTGGTATTCTCGTTTCGCTGATCTTTCCTTTGCTTCTCATCGTTGGCGTCTTGCTCTTTAAGCGCGATCTTAAGAAAAATGGCAAACGTATATGATTTTCATGCAAAAACTCCGATAGATTTTTTCTATCGGAGTTTTTCTTTAGAGTTCTTTTCGTAAAAATTCAAATATTTTCTTTTCTTCTCGGGAAACCTTGACTTGGGTGATGCCGAGAATTTCTGCCGTTTGCTGCTGAGAAAGTTCTTTATAGAAGCGCAAAATGACAATCTGACGGCTTCGCTCGTCCAGCTTTGCGATGGCTTCGGCAAGAGCAAGTTTATCCGTGATCTTGTCGATCTCATTGTCACCGGACGGTGTGATGGATTCGAGTGTCGCACCGTCATCGTCATTACCGAGCGTTTCCTGCAAAGAATAAACGGGACAGACGGCATCGAGCACGTAAACGATCTCCTCGGCTGACATTTCACATAAGGCGGAAAGCTCCGAAAGCTTCGGCTCGCGCTGATGTTCTTTTAGAAATTCTTCCTTTGCTTTCATGACGATGGAGCCTTTTTTGCGGACATCACGGCTGACTTTGATCATGCCATCATCACGCAGAAAGCGGCGTATTTCTCCGATGATCAAAGGGACTGCATATGTGGAAAAGACAGTGCCGAAGTTTGTATCAAAGCTTTTTGCGGCTTTGAGCATGCCGATGGTGCCGATCTGCACGAGATCTTCATACTCTACGTTTCTGCCGATGAATCGTTTGGCAATGTTTTTGACAAGTCCCATATTTTGAGAAATAAGGCGTTCCATGGCGGCTTTGTCACCGTTTTGCGCCTGAAAGATCAAGGTTAAATTATCGGGCGGTATATTTTTTTCCACACATTCGGACATGAAAAATTCCTCCGTTTTTTGTTATGTATCTTCTTTTTGTGTGGATTTTTGAGAGGTGGAAAGTTTTCGTGTGAGCGTGATCTTGGTGCCGCCACCTACTTTGGAGATCACGGAAAGCTTATCGGAAAAGCTTTCCATAATAGAAAATCCCATACCGCAACGGTCTTCATCAGGGCAGGTGGTGTAAAGCGGTTGCATCGCTTGCTTGACGTCAGCAATGCCGATGCCGCGGTCGCTGACTGTGATCTTGACGGTTCTGTCCTCATAGCATTTGGCGTGGAGCTGTATTTTTCCGATCGTATCTCGATATGCGTGGACGATACAATTGGTGACAGCTTCGCTGACGGCACAGCGAATATCAGCAAGCTCTTCTACATCGGGATCGAGCGGTAATATAAATCCCGAAATGATGCTTCTGGCAAGTGCTTCATTTTCAGATTTGGATAAAAAGGTGCAACGGATCTCATTGATTGGTGTTTTCGGCATTTTTTGTTTCCTCGCTTTCATGATTTCTTTGGATCTGAATGATCTTTTCAAGTCCTGACAGGGCGAGCATTTTGGAGGCTCGCGGGGAAGGGTTTCGGACGATAAGCACTGTTCCGAGTTCTTTGGTTTTGGTATATCGTCCCATGATAAGTCCCAGTCCTGAACTATCCATAAAGTCCACTTGTCCGATATCAATGATCAATTTTTTCGGTATATGCAAAAACAGCGCCTCGTCAATATATGTGCGAACGTGAATTGCGCTGTGGTGGTCGATCTCTCCCAAAAGAAAAACAGACAGTATTTCGTTTTCGTAAGAGATTTTTACATTCTTCGCGGTTTCTTTTTCCGTCATGTGATCAATCCTTTCTTTGTTAAATAAAAAATGCTATCCTTTGCTTTTAAGGATAGCATCTTTTTTGTGAAAATTATGTCAGAACTTGGTGTCGAAAGTGCTTTTTTTGAAAGATATAAAACGAAAGAGCAGTATGACTTATTTAATGGTGATAGGGTACTTAATATGAGAGAAAAATAACTGTTTCTTATGTTTGCGTAGAACAGTTCCTTCTA
>CAYXQF010000071.1:0-10288 GCA_964466625.1 uncultured Lachnospiraceae bacterium
TCACAAACAAGGTCTGTGTTGAGCGCTTCGAGAATGGTTTTACCGGGGAGGATTTCTGCTGCCATAGCTGCGGAGTGAGTCATACCGGAGCAGCCGATGGTTTCAACGAGAGCTTCTTCGATAACGCCGTCTTTTACGTTAAGGGAAAGCTTACATGCGCCCTGCTGAGGTGCGCACCAACCGATACCGTGAGTGTAACCGGAAATGTCGCTGATTTGTGTTGCCTGAATCCATTTGCCTTCTTCGGGAAGCGGAGCGGGACCGTGGTTGGGGCCTTTTGCTACGCAGCACATGGATTCAACTTCATGGGAATAAACGAGTTCTGCCATGGTGTTTGTTCTCCTTATTTTAATAAAAATTTTTTGCTTTGGTTTTTCCGTATGAACGATCATGTTCATGCGGCTTTTGCTTTGTTACGCCATCAGCCGACAAAATGAACGGTGCGGCGTAACGCGGGTGCAGGCACAGCCTGCTTATTTTACGATTTTGCCGTAAACAACGCCGGCAGCGCCTGCCGCATTGGATTCATCGGTGTCGATGTGCATTGCGGGAGCATAGCTTGCAGAAACACGAACAACAACGCCGTCAAAAATAAGAGGACGAGCGGTGTCGAGCTGAACTTTTACGATCTCCTTATCAGAAACGCCGAGATCAGCAGCGGTTTCGGGAGTGAGGTGAATGTGTCTTTGCGCTGCGATCACACCTTCGGAAAGTTCCACGGTGCCGCAAGGGCCGATAAGGGTGCATGCGCCGGAGCCTTTAATGTCACCGGATTCACGAACGGGAGCTTTTACGCCGATGGTTCTTGCGTCGGTGAGAGAAACCTCAACCTGGGATTCTTTTCTCGCAGGACCGAGAACGGACATTTTGAGTTCGCCTTTTTCGCCTTTTACGGTTACTTTTTCTTCGCAAGCGAACTGACCGGGCTGGCTGAGTTCTTTCTTCACGGTGAGCTTGTGACCTTCACCGAAAAGGATTGCAATATGTTCATCGGAAAGATGAATGTGTCTTGCAGATGTTTCGACCAGAATTTTGTTTTCCATAAACTGAAATCTCCTTTCGACAGGGCTACTGTCTTGTTGTCTTGCCGCTTACTCGCAGAGGGCTTATCGTCGGGTGGGGCAAAACGGCTTTATCATTATTATTATAAATGATTTTTTGCCGCTTGTAAATGATTAAATCGCAATTTTTTTGTAAAAAATAAAAGATAATGCGAAATTTCTTTTGGGAAAGGGGAATTTTTATGAATTTTATGAAAAATGAAGTCGATACGTCAGAAGAAAAAGAAATGAAAAACACGGCAGACGGCGGCGCGATCGCCACTTCTCTTTTAGGTGACGGTGACGCGAAGCTCTCCTGCATTACCATTATCGGTCAGATCGAGGGACATTATTTGCTTTCGAATACGCAAAAAACAACCAAATATGAACACGTTTTACCGCTTCTCGCGGCGATGGAGGATAACCCCGACGTGCATGGGATTCTCGTCATTATCAATACGGTCGGCGGTGACGTGGAGGCAGGACTTGCCATTGCGGAAATGCTTGCGAGCATGGAAACGCCGACGGCGTCCATCGTCATCGGCGGCGGACATTCCATCGGCATTCCGATCGCGGTTTCCTGTGACCGTGCGTTCATCGTGCCGAGCGCCACGATGACCGTCCACCCCGTGCGAACGAACGGCACCGTGCTTGGCGTTCCCGAAGCCTTTGAGGGCTTGCAAAAAATGCAGGACCGCATCACGGAATTCGTTTTGCAGCATTCGCATATTAAGGAAAAGGATTGGCATGGGCTGATCTATTCCACCGCGGAAATGGTGACGGACGTGGGAACGATTTTGGAGGGAAAAAAGGCGGTGGCGCTTGGACTGATGGACGAGATCGGCGGTCTTTCGGCGGCGATGGCATGGCTTCGCCATAAGGTGGGCGAATGCGCGAAAGCCAAAAGGGAAGAGGCGCAAAACGAGTGAAGCACGGTGTCATCATCAACGGCAAACTCGTCTGGCACCCTGCCGTCAAAATGGGTGAGATCTTTCTTCTCGGCGGCGTCGGCTACGGGCTCATTGAGCTTTTGTGGCGCGGCAGAACGCACCCCAGCATGGTGCTCACGGGCGGTGCTTGCCTTGCGATCATCTACGGCGTCAATTCTCTTTGGCGCGAAAGACCGATCCTCTTGCGGTGCGGCGTGTGCGCGCTGCTCATTACGGCGGTGGAATTTTGCGTGGGACTTTTTGTCAATCGCCTTTGGCATATGGACGTCTGGGATTATTCACGCGAAGCGTTTCACCTCATGGGGCAGGTCTGCCCGAAATATACGTTTCTCTGGTTTTTGCTCAGCGTGCCGCTCTCCATGCTCCTCTCCCGTGTGATCGTGAAAAACAGATGAAATTCAGCCTCTTGCGATGCAAGGGGCTTTTTGTGTCTTGAATTTCATTTTGAAATATGATACAATGAAAAAAATACTTTCCAAAGGCGGGAGGATCCTTATGCTCGATCGAAATGCAGTGGCGATTGCCCCTTGTGAAGAATACGATGAAGAAAGAATTGCGGCGATCTTGCGCACGCATTTTTCGGAATTTGGGCTGGACGAGGCGTTTTTCAGCGGAAAAAACGTTGTGATCAAGCCGAATCTTGTCATCAAAAAAGCCCCCGAAGCGGCGGCGACGACACACCCTGCGATGCTGGCGGCACTCTTAAAAGTGCTTTCGGAAATGGGTGTCACACCGATGGTCGCAGAAAGTCCCGGCGGCGTTTACGATCATCAGCGACTGAAAAATATCTACCGCACTTGCGGTATCACGGAGCCTTGCGAACGCTTTGGCGCTGCGCTCAATTACGATACGGAAGCCGTTTTCGTTCCCTTTGCAGGCGGCAAACGTGTGAAACGTTTCCATATCATTAAGCCGATCGCGGAAGCGGATATCATTTTTGATCTTTGTAAGCTGAAAAGTCATTCGCTCACGAAGATGAGTGCCGCTGTGAAAAACTTTTTCGGCGTGATCCCCGGCATTGAAAAATTTGAAATGCACGCCACTTTCCCCGATTACGGTGATTTCGGTGAAATGATCTGTGATCTTTGTCAACTTCTTTGCGAAACGAAAGAAGTCATCGCCATCACGGACGCGATCATCGGTATGGAGGGTGACGGCCCCACGGCAGGAGAGCCTCGAAAGATCGGCGCTGTCCTCACGAGCCGCAATCCGTTTGCTTCCGACCTTGCGGCGGAAACCATTCTCGGCTTCACGGGAACCGTTCCGCTCGTAAAAGAAGCGATCGCGCGCGGTCTTTGTCCCGAAAAAACGGAGGCACTTACCGTTTTCGGCGTGCGTCCCGAAACGCTCGCGCTTTCCGACTTCAAAGAACCCGAAACGGCAAAAAGCCGCTCCACCTCAGCGCTTTCTTTCTTCTCGCAAGGGAAGATCGGACGTCTTTTCATGCCGAAGCCTTTGCCGATCCTCGATAAATGCCGCGGTTGCGGTGAATGTGTAGCGTCCTGCCCGCAAAAGACGATCTCTCTTGTGGAAAAGAACGGGAAAATGAAAGCGCATATCCGCCATTCCGCATGTATCCGCTGTTATTGCTGTCAGGAGCTTTGCCCCTTTGAAGCGATCCGCGTGAAAAAGAATTTGCTGATCCGTATTATCAGTTCCATATAAAAAATCGGAGTACGTATGAAAAAAATTATAGTTCTCGCTCCTGCCAAGGTAAATCTTTTCCTTGACGTCGTGGGGCGACGTGAAAACGGCTATCATGATATTGAATCCGTCATGCAAACCGTCACGCTTTTTGATCGCGTGGAGATCACGCGTTATGAAGATGCCGCAGAGCCAAATCTTGATGTTCTTTGTTCAGAACCCTCTGTGCCAAGCGGAGAAGGTAATATCGTTTACCGTGCGGCGAAAGCATTTTTTGCCGCGCTTGGCATAGAAAATTATCAGGTATCTTTTGTAATTGATAAAAAAATCCCCATGGAAGCAGGGCTTGGTGGCGGATCTTCCGATGCCGCGGCGGCGATCATCGGTCTTGACGATCTGTACGGCACGAGGCTTTCCGTAGACGAGATGTGTAAGATCGGTGTCACGGTTGGTGCGGACGTTCCGTTCTGCATCAAAAAAGGTACGGCAACCGCAGAGGGGATCGGTGAGATCCTGACGGCTTGTTCGCCGATGCCGGGTTGTGCTTTTGTCATTGCGATGCCCACGGGCAGTAAGATCAGTACGGCAGAAGCGTATAAAAAGATCGACGCGATGCCAAAGGTTCCGCATGCCTCTCTTGCCGACGTTTTGCAAACGCTTGATGCAGGGGACCTTGATGGACTTGCAGATATTTTATATAATAAATTCGAAGCGGTGACCCCCGAAAGCGCGGGAGCGCACGCGCTTTGCACAAAAATGCTCACCCTCGGCGCTCTCGGTGCGCGCATGAGCGGAAGCGGCCCTTCTGTTTTCGGCATTTTCCGCACCGCGCACGATGCTGAAATTGCCGCGCATGCCATCTCGGACAGCGCACGCACGTTTGTTTGCGCGCCTTTTCGCCGTGACGAAACTTGCATAGAGCGCTAAACTACTTTTTTCTTCAAGAAAAAAGTGGACAAAAAAGAAACCAAACTTTTCTTTGCGAAAAGAAAAGTTTGGATCAAAAGAAACGGGCCGTTTGTTTTGTGCCTCTGAATTTGTTTTGATCAAACTTGTGAAAAGAAGCAGTTCAAGCTTTGCATAGCAAAGCTCGATCAAAAGAAACGGGTTGTTGGCTTTGTGCTATGAAATCTATTTTGCAAAAAAATTAAATTTATACAATAAATCAAAGAAAGGACGATTGCCATGTCGATCAAAATCAAACTCCTCTCTTCTCTTGAAAAATGCTTCACAGATGAAATCCTTTGGAGCAAAAGTGCGATTACCCGTGGAAGCTGTCTGATCGGTGAAGATTTCCACTTCACCTTGGCTTATACAGCGGAAAATGTTCCCGGTTGGCTCCTTTGTGACAGCGCAACGCTTGTTTGCCGCAGTGAACTCGATGTTTCCTTTGAACGCATCGAGCACGTGCCGGTTCGTTTCCCTTGTCACCCCAACCGTTTTGACAGCAATTATCTGCGCAGAACGCCCGGTCTTTATCCTGACTTACTGATCCCTATGAACGTGGGTGATCCCGTCATGGTACCGTCCGGCTCCGTATTTTCTGTTTATGGCACAGTCAAGGTTCCCGAAGGCACAAAAGCCGGTGATTATGCGATCACGGTTGGTCTTCTTTCCGAAAAAGGCGAGGAAGTGACCGAAACGATCACACTTCACGTTGCCGGTGCTGTTTTGCCGAAGCAGGAGCTTCTCGTGGCACAATGGGTGCATTACGATTGTATCGCTGATGCATATGGCTATGAGATCTTTTCGGAAGAACATTGGGCAGCGATCGAAAATTATTTGAAGGTCGCTGTGGAAAACGGTGTGAACACCATTTTGACTCCTGTCTTCACACCGCCGCTGGATACTGCTGTCGGTGGCGAACGCCCGACGGTACAGCTCATTGACGTTTATAAAAATGCAGATACGTATTCCTTTGGTTTTGAAAAGCTCCATCGCTTCGTGGCGCTTTGCGAAAAGCTTGGTGTAGCACGCTATGAGATCTCTCATCTCTTTACCCAGTGGGGTGCGTTCCATGCACCGAAGGTCATGGCTTATGAAACTGGAAAATATCACCGTATTTTCGGCTGGGAAACCGACGCCGCTTCCGATGAATATGTGGCATTTCTCCGTGCATTCCTTGTTGCCTTTCTTGCTGAAATGGAAACGCTCGGTGTATCTGACCGCATGATTTTCCACATCTCTGATGAACCGAAGAAAGAACATTTGGAACAATATCTTCTCGTCAAGAGTAAGATTGCCGATATTATCAAAGGTTATCCCATTTATGATGCGCTTTCCGATTTTGATTTCTATGAAACGGGTGCTGTGGATCACCCCATCCCTGCATCCAATTGCATTGAACCTTTCTTGAATGCCAATATCGACGGACTTTGGACATATTACTGCAACGGTCAGTGGAAAGATGTTTCCAACCGTTATCTTGCGATGCCCCTTGCGCGCACGAGAATCATCGGTACACAAATGTGGAAATATTACGTTACGGGATTTTTGCATTGGGGTTATAACTTCTGGTACACACGTTTTTCCAAACGTAGAGTCGACCCTTATGTGATCACGGATGCTGACGCTTTTGCGCCTGCCGGGGACGCTTACTCCGTTTATCCCGGTGAAAACGGTGTGCCGTACCGCAGTTTGCGTCTGGTGGCATTCCATGAGGCAGTTTGTGACATTGGCGCGCTCTCTCTCGCGGAAAAGCTTTGTGGCAGAGAAGCCGTTCTTGCCGTGGTGGACGCCGCAGGAGATATGACGTTCTCCGCTTATCCGAAAGAAGCTTCTTACCTTTTCTCCATGCGTGAAAAAATCAATCGCATGATCGAAGAAAAATTACAGGAAAAAGAATAATGCTCCTACAATAACGCCTGCCAGTAGCGCGCCGAGCAAAAAACTCGGCAAAGAAAACGGCAGGCGTTTTCTTTTTTTAACGCTTTGATATTCGGTGATGATACGGGTAGCTTCTTTGACGATATCACCGCTGACCGTGCCTTTGGGAATCTCATTTTTTAATACGAGATATGCTTCGTCAATATAATCGCTTCCGATGCCTTTAACAATGACAAAATGCTTTTTATATCCTTTTATGATCATGACGTCACCTCTTTTTTTAGAGATTGTTTGCCTGAAAATGGGGGAAATATTCTTTGAAAAAGAAACAAACGGACTTTTCTCTTTTTGAAAGAGAAAAGTTACAAAAGAGAAGCAACAAACGTGCCATTTGATCGCTTGTCAGCAAAAAATCAGCATTTGATCGCCGCCAACGCCTTCGGTGTTTTGATGCAGAGCGTCAAAGCCACACTTGGAAGCGGCGGTAGGCAAGAGAGTGCGAACATAAACGCGAACGGTATTTTTCAAAAATATGAGAAACTTCCCCCGCGGCGATGTGTCTAAAAAATTTCGCAAAATGAGGGAGGCACACCACGAACGGTTTCTTCTTTGCGCGGCATCGCTAACAGCGATGGTGGCTTTCTTTCTTTTCCCAAAGAAGAAAGTAGGTGTATAAAAAGAGAAATTTTTGTCATGCTAAAATAGAGGTATAAAAACACGAAATATCAAAAAAGCTATTGCGAAAAAAGGAAAACTGGTGTATACTATTAAGGAGAGAGAAAACAGAAGATTTTCTCATCGTTCACAAAGCGACGAAAAAAATAATTTGAACCAATATGAAATACTCGGCAAAAGCGAAGAGATGGACGGCTTTTCTCGGGTAAAGGAACTTTTTTATACATTCACGCGGAGCGTATGCAGACGGTTAGGCAAAGCACTCTGCGTCAATATGGAAATCAGATTATTGCCCGGACGGGATAGTTATGTCCTGTCGCGGTTTTTTGCTATTTTGAAAATTAAAGAAAGAAAGGATTTCTGACATGGCGAGAACAAAAGGAAAACTCAAAAAACTCCGTGTGATCCCACTCGGCGGCCTTGACGAGATCGGAAAGAACCTCACGGTGCTTGAATACAGTGACAACATCTTGATCGTGGATTGCGGTCTTGGCTTCCCGAATGACGATATGCTTGGCATCGACCTTGTGGTGCCGGATATCACATACCTTGTAAGCAATGCGGAAAAGATCCGCGGCATCGTGCTCACACACGGACATGAAGACCACATCGGCGGTATCCCGTATCTTTTGCAGAAAATTAACGTGCCGATCTATGGTACACGCCTCACCCTCGGTATTTTGGAAAATAAATTTAACGAACACGTTTTCGGATTTGTGCCTGAACTTCATTGTGTGAAGGCAGGCGACAAAGTGAAGCTTGGTCTTTTTGACGTCGAATTTATTCACGTAAATCACTCTATCGCGGACGCTTGTGCGCTTGCGATTCGCACCCCCGTCGGTATGGTGGTGCATACGGGCGACTTTAAGATCGACCCCACCCCCGTTGACGACGAAATGACGGACCTTACCCGTTTCGGTCAGCTTGGACAAGAAGGCGTTCTTCTTTTGATGAGCGAATCCACCAACGTGGAACGCCCCGGTTACACCCCCTCGGAACGCAAGGTCGGTGAATCGCTGGTTCGTATTTTTGAAGAACACAAGAAAAAGAGAATCGTTATTGCAACGTTCTCTTCTAACGTACACCGCGTACAACAAATTATTGATATCTCTGCGAAGCACGGCAGAAAAGTTGCTGTCACGGGCAGAAGTATGATCAATATCGTTTCCGCCGCTGTGGAGCTTGGCTATATGAACGTCCCTGCAGGCGTGCTGGTCGATATCAATGAGATCAAAAAATATCCCCCTGAAAAAATGACCATCGTGTCCACGGGTAGCCAAGGTGAACCGATGTCCGCGCTTTATCGCATGGCGTATAATATGCACGATAAAGTGGAGCTTGGCACCGATGACGTCGTAGTCATCAGCGCTTCCGCGATCCCCGGCAACGAAAAACTCGTCGGCAACATCGTCAACGAGCTTTATCGCAAGAGCGTCACCGTGCTCAATGACAGCGTGGCGGAAGTTCACGTTTCAGGCCATGCTTGCCAAGAGGAACTGAAAATTATCCACGCACTCCTCAAACCCGAATATTTTATGCCTGTTCACGGCGAGGCACATCATCTTTATCATCATAAAGAGCTTGCTGAATACATGGGCATGGAACCGAACCATATCTTCATTTCCGAAGTCGGTAAGATCCTTGAGCTCGGCACCGATGGCGCGAAATTCAACGGCACCGTGCCTTCAGGCATCGTGCTTGTGGACGGCATGGGTGTTGGTGACGTTGGCAACGTGGTTCTCCGCGACCGCCGCCATCTTTCCGAAGACGGTATCATCATCGTGGTTGCAACGATTGATGCGCAAGCGTTTGATATCATTTCCGGTCCTGAGATCGTTTCCCGTGGCTTTGTTTATGCCAAGGAAAGCGAACATCTCATCGAACAGATCCGCATGATCGCAAGAGAGGCACTTTATCATTGCCTGAACAAGGGCGTGACAGACTGGGCGCAGCTCAAATATAAGATCAAAGACGATCTTTCCAAATTTATTTACTCTCAGACAAAACGCAAACCCATGATCCTGCCGATCATTATGGATATTTGAACCTGAACATTCGAAAAAGGGAAGGGGAAGCTCCGTGCGGAAACTTTTTCCCTCGGAGCTTTCATTGCTTTTTCAAAAAATAAATAAAAAAGACGGAGATAAAGATTTATGAACAACCATAACAGAATAAGCCTCGGCAATTCTTACCCCGAAGCCCCCATTATGGGCAGATTTGTTTCCCCTTGGGATACCAGCGGTTGGTATTCCGTTTACGCAAACTTTGGTATCGGTGCAAAGCTTCATTCCAATGAAGAGGTGACACTCACCGCTCTCCCTGCAAAATATGAAGGCGCAGACTACATCATGACCTTCAACTCCAAAGCGGACGGCTTTGACGACAAGCAGGAAGTGGATTTTTACTGCGAAAGAAACGCAATCGTTGCGGTAGCGCTCGACAGCACGATGGCGCTTCCCGAATGGACGGCAGACTTTTCTGCGACGGGTGAAAAGCTCGAAGCTTCCGACGGCAGACAGTACGTGATCTTTGAAAAAGCATACAGCACAGGCGACCTCGTGCATATCCCCGGCATCAAGGGCGAAGATTACAACCACTTTGTTGTGATGGCGATCCCCACTGATGACGTGGCAAAAAAAGCGCTTCCCGAAATGCCCGTTTCTGAAAATACATATGCTCCTTACGAAAAAGGCGAATATAAGAGCTATCTTGCAGCAGTTTTCAATGCGGAAAACGCACTTGAAAATTTCGGCGGTCATGATTGTGAGCTTGCTGTCCGTGAAAATGACGCGCGTGACCTTTATGTGAAGATGAAACCGGAATCTTATCTTTCTTACGGCTTTGAACCCGTATCCTCTCGCATCGTGATGACTGCAAAGCTTGCTTGCAGAGAAGGTATCCTTGCGGCAGCGATCCGCGGTGAGACCGGCGTGATCTGCGGTGCGGTTCTTGACGGCGATCGCATCTGCACCATGGACGGCGAAGACGTTTGCGCTTATGAAGCAGGTAAGAACGTAAATATCCGCATCGTGCTTGACACCGAGGCGGGTTCCTATGACGTTTGGGTGAACACCCGTGTGATGGCAAAGAACGTTGCCGTTCTTTCCGATGAAAAGCCCGTTGCCATCGGTTTCTCCTGCGATGGCGTGGGTG
>CAYXQF010000072.1:0-10228 GCA_964466625.1 uncultured Lachnospiraceae bacterium
CTTACAGCGAATTAATTTGGGAGGGAATCACTATGGCAGATAAGATTGCAACAAGAGAAGCTTACGGCAATGCGCTTGCGGAGCTTGGAGAAAAATATGATATCGTGGTTCTCGACGCAGACCTTTCTGAAGCGACGAAAACCGGTACTTTTAAGAAAAAATATCCCGAACGCTTTATCAACTGCGGTATTGCGGAAGGTAATATGATGGCGGTTGCAGCAGGTATCGCGGCAACAGGTAAGATTCCTTTTGCATCCAGCTTTGCAATGTTTGCGGCAGGACGTGCCTTTGAACAGGTTCGTAATGAGATCGGTTATCCTCATCTCAACGTGAAGATCGGCGCGACACATGCAGGTATTTCCGTTGGTGAAGACGGCGCGACACACCAGTGTAATGAAGATATTGCCCTCATGCGTACCATTCCCGGCATGACCATTTTGAACCCTGCGGACGGCGTGGAAGCACGCGCGGCTGTGGAAGCAGCTATTTTGCACGACGGTCCTGTTTATATGCGTTTTGGCAGATATGCCGTTCCTTATCTCTACGATGCGGAAAATTATAAATTTGAGATCGGTAAGGGCATCAAGCTTGCCGAAGGTACTGACGTGACCATTATCGCGACCGGTCTTATGGTTCACATCGCTCTCGAAGCAAAAGAGCTTCTCGCGGCAGAAGGCATTTCCGCAGAAGTGATCAATATTCACACCATCAAACCGCTTGACGTGGAAATGGTTACAGAATCCGCGAAGAAAACAGGTGCTGTTGTTACAGCGGAAGAACACAATATCATCGGCGGTCTTGGCGGCGCTGTTTGTGAAGCACTTGCAGGCACTTGCCCCGTTCCCGTACTCCGTGTAGGTATGGAAGACTGCTACGGCAGATCCGGTAAGGTTCCCGCGCTTCTCGAAGCATACGGTCTTACCAAAGAAAACATCGCGGCAAAAGCAAAAGCAGCGATCGCTCTTAAAAAATAAATTTTGATCTTTCTCACTCCCGCAGGCTTTCCTTCGGGAGTGAAATGCTATTTTGTGGAGATACTATAAAAACCGAAAGAGGGAGGTGCGCAAATGAAAATACTGATGGTTACGATGGGGCTTGG
The DNA here is from genome assembly GCA_964466625.1 of uncultured Lachnospiraceae bacterium. Classification (GTDB taxonomy): domain Bacteria; phylum Bacillota; class Clostridia; order Oscillospirales; family CAG-272; genus QALR01. Next base: position 1,100 of record CAYXQF010000072.1, read on the forward strand.
CATCGGCGGTGCGGAAACGCACATCGTGGAGCTTTCCATCGCGCTGAAAAAATGGGGACATGAAGTCTTTGTCGCGTCGGCAGGCGGTGTTTATGAACATATGTTGACGGCGGCACAGATCCCCCATGTCACGTTGCCGCTTGACAGCAAAAAACCACCGGCGCTTGCGCGTTCCTATCGCGGACTTTTGCACCTCATTCGCCGTGAAAAATTTGATATCGTACACAGTCATGCCAGAATCCCGGCACTTGTTTGCGGCGCACTCAAAAAGAAACTGGATTTTCGGTTTATCACCACAGACCACGCGGAATTTCGCGTCACACCTTTTCTCAAGAGAATGACTGACTGGGGCGACTATACGCTGGCCGTCAGCGAAGACCTCAGGGATTATCTCTTGAAAAATTACGATATTTCTCCCGACCGCATCGCGCTGACGGTGAATGGTGTGGATACAGAGCGGTTTTCACCCGAAACGGACGGGAGCGCTCTGCGTGAAAGCTTTGGCGCTGCGGATCGTGCGGTGATCTTGCACATCAGCCGTTTGGATCGTGAGGTTTCTTCTTGTGTTCAAACGCTCATGGCGGCAATGCGTGAGCTTTGCGATCAGGCAAAGCTTGTGATCGTCGGTGACGGCGATTTTCGTGCCTCGCTTGAAAAAACGGCAGACGCGATCAATCGTTCCTGTGGGAAAGATGCTGTTTTGCTTGTCGGGGCGCAGACGAACGTAGATGCTTATCTTGCCGCCGCTGACCTTGTTGTGGCGCCGTCCCGCGCGGCGATGGAAGCACTTGCTTCGGGGAAGCTCACGATCGTTTCCGGTTCACAAGGCCATGGCGGTCTTTTCAGAGAACAGATCGCAGACGCGGCAAAGGAAAGTAATTTTTGCTTCCGTGACAGAGAAGTGGCTTCTGCAAAGCGTTTGGCAGAGGAGATCCGCGCGGCGCTTTTGCTTCCGCCCCATGAAAAAGAAACGCTTTCTGCATACGGAAGAGCGTTTATTTGCGAAAATTATTCCATCGAACGCATGACGGAAACACAGCTTGCCCTTTATGAAACGGTGATGCAGATTCCCATGCCGCTTCGTGGTGATTGTGATATCCTGATCTGCGGCTATTATGGCTATGGCAATATGGGCGATGAAAACTTGCTTGCCGCAACGGTGCGTGAGCTTCGCAGACAACGTCCGGGCCTTCGCATTTGTGTGCTTTCTTCTCACCCGGAAAAGACGAGGAAAGAACATCTTGTTGATGCGGTATATCGCTTTGATATTCCGGCTATCATGAAAAAAATGAAAAAAGCAAAGCTTTTCCTCTTTGGCGGCGGTAATCTTTTGCAAGATAAAACGAGCACGCGCTCGCTCGTTTATTATACCGAGATGCTGCATCTGGCACATCAATGCGGAACGAAGATCGCCGTTTTTGCAAGCGGCATCGGTCCCGTTTCCGAAAAAAATACGGTGCGTGTCATTGGTGCCATCGCCGCCGCGGACAGCATTTCGCTCCGTGATGAAAAGTCTTATGCATTTGTGAAAACGCATTTGCCCGAGCGGGAGATCCGCTTGGTCTTCGACCCTGCAATTTTGGAAAAAAGTGAAAAGATTGCTGTTCCGGAGAACCCGTATTTTGCGGTGATCCCGAAAAAAGGAGACCGTCTTGCGGCGCAAAAGCTCAAAACGTTTATTGATAGATTTGCTGAAAAATGCGGTGGGATCCCCGTCATCATCTCCATGTATGACGGAGAAGATCTGCGCTTTTGCACGCGGCTTGCCCGAGAAACAGGTGCCGAGATCTTCACGGCAAGAAGTGCAGGGGAACTTGTTGGTTTTTTGACAGGGGCACAGCTTTTGCTTTCGTCCCGTTTGCATGGACTGATCTATGCGGCGGTGGCACAAACGCCGATGCTTGGATTTTCCGATGACGGAAAGCTTGCTTCCTTTTTGTCGTATGTGGGTTTTCCCGAATATGCTTTTTCCGGGGGCGCTGACGTGGAAAAAATGCTGGAAACGGCTGAAAAAGCCGCCAAAGAAAGTGCATCGGTGCGTGCGCGGTTGCTTTCGGAAAAACCGCATTTTGAACGTCTTGTGAAAGAGGAGATCGCGCATCTTTTGCGTGAGCTTTAAAAATATATCTCAAAAAAGGACTTCTTGTTTATGTTTGAAATTTTTGCTTATGTAGAACGAATGAAATATATCCGCCGTTGGTCGCTGATGCGCTCTTTGCGTGATGAAACCGATATGGAGCATTCCTTTCAGGTGGCGTACGTAGCACATGCTTTGGCAATCATCGGAAATGAACTTTTCGGGAAAAATTATGATATCGGCACGGTGCTTTCTGCGGCGCTCTATCACGATCTGCAGGAAACCATCACGGGTGATATGCCGACTCCGATCAAATATTGCCGCCCCGAAATGCGCGCGGTCTATAAAGACGTGGAGCGTGTGGCGAGCGAACGCCTTCTGGATACGTTGCCCGAAAAATTGCGTACCGCTTACGCAGACGTGATCGCCCCGAAAACGAAAACGGCGGAGCATCGCTTGATCAAAGCGGCAGACAAGATCAGCGCTTATCTGAAATGTCTGGAAGAAACCAAGGGTGGAAACAGCGAATTCCGTCTTGCGATGGAGAGCAAATTTGCGGAGCTTTCCGCGATGGAATCGGAAGAAGTTCTTTATTTTATGGAAAATATTCTCCCCGTATATTCCAAGTCGCTGGACGAAGTGCAGATCATGGTGTGAAAAAAGTAGCCAAATATCGTGTTTCGGCATAGGATATAGCAGAGGATCATCATATTCTCTGACAGAATTTCGGAAAGGAATCTTTTATATATATGCCGACACAGATTACAAACCAGGCGAATATCGCCTTTAATTACGGCAATGTCGCAGGTTCTGCCACCTCTAATATCGCAACGACGACGCTTCTCGATCCGCTTGCCGCGGAAAAACGTTCCGTTGGCACGACTTACCGCGCAGGAGAACGTATCACTTACACCGTTTCTGTGGTCAATAACGGAAACACCACGATTCAAAATGTCACGGTGATCGACAATCTCGGTGCATACACCGCAGGCACAGAAACGTATACGCCTCTCACATATACAGGCGATGCCAGCCTTTATGTAAATGGTGCATATGTTTCCGCTTTGGAAGGAACTGTGGGTGCGGACGGTGTCACCTTCGTGATTCCGACACTTGTGCCGGGGGCGAATGCGCTGATCGTTTATACGGCTGATGTGAATAGCTTTGCGCCTTTGGCAGACGGCTCAACGATCGTCAACACCGTGGGCGTGACTGCGCAGGGTGTGACCACCCCCGTTACAGCGACAAACACCATCACCGTGGAGGATTATGCGAACATCACCATTACCAAGGAGATGTCGCCCGATCCTGTTTCCGACGGCGATGTTCTGACGTATACCTTTACCATTCGAAACTTTGGCAATACGCCTGCCACTGACGTGGTTCTCACGGATAATTTTGCCCCCGCGCCTGCGGCGATCACCGTTACGGTGGGCGGCGAAATCGTTCCTGCGACCAACTACACCTATGAAAACGGACTGCTCACATTGCCCACGGGCGATGATTTCTCCATGACCGTCCCTGCGGCAACTGTTATGCAGGATCCTGCGACCGGAGAAGTCACGGTCACCCCCGGTGTGCTTGTGATCACTGTTTCCGGTACGATCTGATCTCCCCCAAGCGACTCTTCGGAGTCGCTTTTTTGTTGGGACGCCGTCCCAAGCCCTCGCCAAGGACGCTGTCCTTGGAACCTGCCAAAGGGACGTATCCCTTTGGAAACCCGATGTGGGGAGAATCATTTGACTCAGTTCTTTTGGCTCCGCCTTTTCTTTTCGCAGAGGGAGTGGGATAATTTAGACGGTTTAGACAAAATGGATTGAGAGATTACGAGTCGTTTCTTTTGGCGCCACCTTTTCTTTTCGTAAAGAAAAGGTAGAAAAGGGTTGACAAAAGAGCGGTTTCAGTATAAAATAAAGACAGTAGAGGTCTTTTGTAACGGACGGAAGCGGAATTGACCGCAACGAAGCAAAAGATAATAAAAGCCGACCGTCTGGGCAGTCTTATCATATTATATGGATAAGACTGCCCTTATTTTGTTCCGATCGCAAAAATCTTGATTTTAGAAAGGAAGATTTCCCAATGAAAACGGATATCGAAATTGCTCAGTCCACTCCCTTAAAGCCGATCATGGAGATCGCAAAAACAGCCGGTGTTGATGAAAAATACATCGAACAGTACGGCAAACACAAAGCAAAGATCAATTTTTCTCTTTTGAATGAAACCGAAAACAAGGATGGTAAACTCGTTCTTGTGACCGCAATCACACCCACTCCTGCCGGTGAAGGTAAAACAACGACGACCATCGGCCTTGCAGACGGTATGCGCAAGATCGGCAAAAAAGCTGTCGTAGCACTCCGCGAACCTTCTCTTGGCCCTGTATTTGGTGTCAAAGGTGGCGCGGCAGGCGGCGGTTATGCGCAGGTTGTTCCCATGGAAGACATCAATCTTCATTTCACAGGTGACTTCCACGCCATCGGCGCGGCAAATAACCTCCTCGCGGCAATGCTTGATAACCACATTCATCAGGGCAATGCGCTTGGCATTGATCCTCAGAAGATCACATGGAAGCGTTGCGTTGACATGAACGACAGACAGCTTCGTTTTGTTATTGATGGTCTTGGCGGCTCCGCAAACGGTAAGCCCCGTGAAGACGGTTATGACATCACCGTTGCTTCCGAGGTTATGGCGGTATTCTGCCTTTCCAACTCCATCAGTGACCTCAAAGAACGTCTTTCCAAGATCATCGTGGGTTATACTTATGACGATAAACCCGTTACCGCAGGCGATCTCAAAGCCGCAGGCGCAATGACTGCTCTTCTTCGCGACTCTCTTTCTCCGAACCTTGTGCAGACACTTGAAGGTACACCTGCCATCGTTCATGGCGGTCCCTTTGCGAATATCGCACACGGTTGCAACTCCATTCTTGCAACACGCATGGCAATGAAGCTTGGTGATTATGCAATCACGGAAGCCGGCTTCGGTGCTGACCTTGGCGCTGAAAAATTCCTGGATATCAAGTGCCGTACCGCAGGTTTGAAACCCTCTGCCGTTGTTATCGTAGCAACCGTTCGTGCGCTCAAGATGCATGGCGGTCTTGCAAAAACAGAGCTTGGTGCGGAAAATCTTGAAGCGCTTGAAAAAGGTATTCCGAACCTTCTTCGCCACGTTTCCAACATTCGTGACGTATATAAGCTTCCCTCTGTGGTTGCTGTTAACCGTTTCCCCACCGACACCGATGCGGAAATTGATCTTATCATTGAAAAATGCAAAGAACTCGGCGTAAACGTTGTTCTTTCCACCGTTTGGGCAGAAGGCGGCAAGGGCGGCGAAGAGCTTGCAAAAGAAGTTGTTCGTCTTTGCGAGCTTGAAAATGATTTCAGCTTTGCTTACGAAACGGAAGACACCATTGAAAATAAGATCCGCACGATCGTTCGCCGTGTATATCGCGGTGCAGATATCAGCATTTTGCCTGCCGCAAAGAAGCAGATCACAAAGCTGACCGATCTCGGCTTTGGCAATCTTCCTATCTGCATGGCGAAGACACAATATAGCTTCTCCGACGATGCAAAACTGGTCGGCGCCCCCGAAAACTTCACCGTTACCATTAAAAATGTGAAGGTTTCTGCAGGCGCAGGCTTCCTCGTTGTTCTCACAGGTGACATCATGACCATGCCCGGTCTTCCCAAAGCACCTGCCGCAGAACGTATTGACGTGGACGAAAACGGTCAGATCGTAGGTTTGTTCTAACTTACTTTCTTCTTTACGAAAAGAAGAAAGTAAGCAAAGAAGAAACGCCGCATTTCGTGAGTGCCACTAAATTGGTTGTGAGCATGCTTGCGAAAAGAAGAAAATAAACAAAAAAGAAACGTCCACCTTTTCTTTACGATAAAGAAAAGGGTGGAGCCAAAAGAACCGAATTGTGGGTTTCTATGTTCGTTTTGTGCTAAATTTTGTCGCGAGCGGTGGGCTTATCTGTTGGAAAAATCCATTTCGCGCCTATGTTCGTACAACATGGTCTTCGCCGTGGTTCCGCCGTGGCTTGCGCGTAGGCGCAAACACGTGTCGGGGAGGCGAATTTGATGCCGTAAAATTTGCACAAAGCTAAGCGCGGTAAAGCGGCAAGACGCTTTTTGTTTCTCTTTGCAACTTTCTCTTGCAACAAGAGAAAGTTGGGGAAAGACGATAATTTTTTTGTATAAAAAGAAAAGGACTTGTTTATCGAACAAGTCCTTTTTTTCAGTCTTTTTTCGAAAGAATAATAAGCAAACGCCCGCGTTTGACTTCGATCTGTGCAAGCTCCGCGCTGATCTCATTGCTGACACCGAGCGGAAAATTGTGGTCAAGTGTGACATTTTCCACTTCGTATTTGGTGCCGCGAATGGAAACGCCTTCGCAAATGCTGTCGAAAGCGAAAACGGAGAGATAAAAACCGTCTTTTTTCGGGATTTTCATCGCGCCGCGCATCAGAAACGCCTCATTTTTCCCATTTGTCAGAACCGCGCGGATACCATGGCTTTCCGCATACGCAAGCGATTGCAGATTTGCCACCGTGTGGTCGAGTCTGCCGCCGATGCCGCCGACGATGGTGAGGGAATCGGCGCCTTTTTCGATGGCGTATTTGATGCAGAGCATGGTATCGGTATCGTCTTTTTCGCAAGGAACGCGCACGGTGTTTGCTTCATTTTGTAAGGCTTTCGCCTCGCCGTGGTCAAAATCACCGATGACGATATCGGGCGTGATTCCTTCCGCTTTAGCGGCAAGATATGCCGTATCTGCGCAAAGGATCATGTCCGCTTGCGAAAGCAGCACGATATCTCTGATTTTTTCTTTCAAAAAGGGTGTGATGATGATGGCGTTCATGATTTTTCTTTCTTTTGTAATTTATTTTGTCATGTTTTTCTGTTTGATTTTATAGATCACAACGAGTGTGATGCAAAGAACAGCCGAGGCGGCGTTGACGATGGCGAAAACCACCCAATTTACATTTCCAAGACCTGCGAAGTCAAATACGCCGTCTTCGTTTTGCAATTTGCCGAAGATGGCAACGATGTCATAAATGAGTGCCGCAAGCGCACAAAGTCCTGCCGAGGGGAGAAGGAATGCAGTGCCTTTTGCCATATTTTCGCGCTTGATGCGAACGATGCGTTGTTTTGTGAAATCAATGTTTTCACCCATGTAAAGTGCCACGAGCAAAACGATGATGGTTTCGGGGATCATGTAAGTCGCGTTATACACGAGGGAATAAAGTGCTGCTGCTTCCGTGGGAATGGAAAGTCCTGCCCAAACAGTAGCGCCACTGATAAAGTGGCAAACATAGCGAAGCACGCAAGCGAGAAGCGAGCCCATCACGAGTGCAGTGGACTGACGTGCGATCTTCTTTTTGAAGATGCCTGCAAGACCAATAACGGCAAAAGCTACGATATAGTCAAGAAGCATGACGGCGAGCACGCTCTGCCATGTGGTGACATAAGAAAGCGTATTCAGCCCTACGAGCTGCTGCACGATGCCATAGACGAGGGCTGTGAAAAGTCCCCAAGGGGTACCGTGGCGGTAAGCGATGACAGCAACGGGAAACATAGAAGCGATGGTGATGGAGCCGCCGGCAGGGAAATCCCAAAGCTTGATAAAGCTGAGTACCGTGGCGAGCGCGACCATGATGGCACTTTCTGTGAGCATGCGTGCGGTGACCTTTTTTGATCCGGTTTTCATAATGCGAAAAACCTCCTTTGAAAAATAAAAATTGCCGCATGAAATAATACGGCAATTTGGTTCTTTTAAAAAGAGAGTTTTCCATAATCTTCCTGCGCCGGTATTATCCATATCAGGTTAGAAGGGTTTTCGGATTACCATCGTCCTCTCAGCCGAATAACATTCAGCACCCCCGATTATTTTATGCGGTTTTCTTTATGGTAGCAGAGTTTGGGCTGTTTGTCAAGAGCTTTTTTAAAAAAGCGTACAGCCGATCTTTTTGAAATATTCGATCTTACTGTCGATGACGGGAACGGGAACGCCGAGATATCTCGCAAGACATTCCTTGCAGAAATATTCTTCGGCATCGCGGTGAATGAGGCGGCGATGGATCGCCACCTCGTCATTTGTGAGATTTTTTCCGCATTCTTTGCAGTTTGCCATGTTATTTTACTTTTACAAGCTTGCCGGTCACGACTTTGCAATCGCCTGCAGGAACTTGGAACTGCATATATTCAGGGAATACGCCGAGGTTTTCACCTGTGAAAGCATCTGTCACTTCAAAGCCCCAGCCGCAAAGCGGATCCAGACCGATCTCGTAGTAGGGGATCATGAACGTCTTGTCTGTGTCATAATTATTGAAGAAACCGAATGCGAATCTGCCGTCGGCAAGATGGCGGAAGGTGAGAAGTGCTTCTCTGGAGCCTGCATTATCTTTGATAAAGATCGGCGGACGGGTATCGGCGTCTTGGTTTATGGCGATGAGATCTTTATTCATGAGAAGATCACGGGTTTCGGGTGTCATATTGCGCACGTCACAGCCGATCATCAGCGGAGACATCATCATGCACCAAAGTGCGAAGTGATAGCGATACTGAGCGTCGGTGCAGCCCGTGTATCCCATGCTATCGCCGACGTTGCCCTTGCCCTTCATGCCGACGACGAGCATGTCAATATCGTTGAAGCAGCCTGCCGCGGAATAGCCGAGCTTTTCGATCTGGCTTTCGGAAAGGCGGCGAATGGAAGGGAAGGAGTCGAAAATATCGCCCGTGGAGCGGTACATATCTACGCCGCAGGAGCGTGCCCACGTTTCGACAGCAGCATTGCCCCAGTTGCAAGCGGAAAAGAGGATATCTCTGCCCGTGGATTTGAGCGCGAGCGCCATGCGATTATAAGAGAGGTGGCTTGGCATCGAGGGGTGATAGCAGTTATCGTATTTCAAAAAGTCGATGCCGACCTCGGCAAAATATTTGGCGTCATCAAATTCGTGGCCCCAGCTGCCGGGATAGCCTGCGCAGGTCTTCACACCGCAGCAGGAATACATACCGAATTTCAGTCCTTTGGAATGGACGTAATCGGCAACA
>CAYXQF010000073.1:0-10189 GCA_964466625.1 uncultured Lachnospiraceae bacterium
CAAAAATTTCTGCGCCGTAATGAAATACGGTGGACGCAGGGTGAAGAGAAAGATAGCCAAAAGGCATGATCTTCGCATCATGCCAACCGAGATCGGGAGAATATTTCATCACAAACATATGGTCGGTGAATATCTTACCAAAGCCGAGTTTTTTCGCATCGGGCTTTGCCTTCGGTGTCGCTGTCTTGATAATTTCAATGGGTTTCATGTTTCGATTCCTTCTTTGCTGATGTATTTAACGCTGTATATATTATACAGAAACCATGTATATTTTTCTTCTAATTATAGTCTTATCCACAATATTTGTCAAGAGAAAAACCCGCTTTTCTTTCAAAAAGCGGGCATCACTTTATCGTTTCACGGCTCGTCCGTTTTCGGCACGAAAAATTCCGTTTTGTTCAGGCAAGCATCAAAAGCCCCCTCGGCAATTTCCGTCACACGGTATTCCCCGTCAGGACGCAAAATAGATGTCGGTACAAGGAAAAGCTCCTTGTTTTCAGGCTCATAAACTTCACTTTTTCTCACGTATTGCGGAACAGAAAGAAGCTTCGCCGTCCCTTCCGCAGGATTCACCTCATAGACCGCGCCACGGGAATCCGTATCCAAAGCGACCGTTTCCGTATAAGAAACGAAAAGCGAAAACGTTTTTTCATAATCACCGAACACAAGCTTCGCTTCCAGATATCCGCAAGCATCACGGTCGTAGAGGATCTCATAATTTTTCATGCGCCGCATTTCGTTCCCCTCAAGGTACACCGCGACGAGCGAAGCATACGGGTAGCCATCTTTGATCGCGATCTCCGTCGGCAAAGAAAGAATATGCACTTCTTCTGAAATGAAAACGGGAGAAAGTCCATTCTCCACAGCATATGTGGAAAACGCACCGCCGTTTGCCGCATAAATCGCAGGAGAGGCCCCCTTCAACACATCAGTTCCCAACGTTTCCACTTTGCCCACGGCAAAAACGGAAAGATTTTCACATTCCGCAAAAGCACGTGTTTGCAACTCGTCAAGCGACGCGATCACAACGGAAGAAAGCTTCGCACAACCCTCAAAGGCGCTCTCGCCGATCACGCGAAGTCCATCGGGAAATTCCAAGGACGAAAGACGCTCACAGCCTTCGAATGCACCGTTTCCCACCGTCACAAGGCTTTCGGGAAGCACCGCACGGAAAAGACGCCTGCAACTTCGGAACGTGCCCGTCGCAATCTCCGTGACACCATCGGGGATCTCCACGGAAAGCAGGGATTCGCAGCCGAGGAAAGCATATTTTCCAAGAGAAAGAAGCTCCTCGGGCAGCGTCACCGATTCGAGAAAAACACAGCCTGCAAAGGCACTTTCGCCGATCGTTTTCACGCCGTCGGGGATCATGATCGACGTGATCTCCATGCTTTCAAAAGCCGCACCGCCGATCGCCGTCACGGGAAATTCCTTCCCGTCCGAGATCACAACTTGGGGCACGGCAAAAAAGCCGAAAACATCTTCCGCCTGCACGAGTGTTGCTTCGCCGTCCGCCAGCAGATAGGTCACGCCGTCCGCGGAAAAAGAACTGTCCAGCACGGGGCGGTATTCTTCCGCCACCAAAACGGAAAAGCTTTCATAAAAACCACCGATATCAATCCCCACACGGCTTTTGCCGAGAGAAGAAAACTCATATTCGGGCGTGTAGTTCGTGATCTCGATCTCCTTGCCGTCTGCCATCACACCGATAACGGCAATCGTCGTGCGATCAAAATGCTCACCGATGCGGTAAGTCTTTTCGGGCGCTAACATATCCACGCGCAGTTCATCAAAGAGAATACATTCGATCTCCACGGGAATCTTCGCTTCCTTTTCCCCATTCATAAAGGTCAGCACCATGCTGTTCTTTCCCGATTTGAGCGGAATCTCTCCGTCTTCGGAATAATAATCCTCCGAAAAATCCGCCGTCAACAAAAGATCGTCTTCCGTTTCCACGATATCACGCAAAAAAAGCGTATCGAGTGTATAGACCGTACCCAAGATCACACCGTTTTCATAAACAAAACCCTCGCATAAAGAAAAAGAGGGGCGATATTCTTCCGTTTTTCCGCAAGATACCGAAAAAACGAGCAAGAGCACAAAAACTAAAACAATAAGAGTCCGTTTCATTCGCGAATAAAATTGGTGCGGATCGTTTTTTCATAAGCAGGGCTCGGCACACCTGCTTTTTTGCCCGCTTCAATGCAACGAAGAAGCCACGTCATATTTTCTGCCAAGGTACGCATCGTCTGCAAGCCTTCGAGATCTTTTTTCACTTCTTCGGGCGTATTTCCATGAACCTGATTCCAATACTGCGAGGTCACGATGGGCATATTGGTCATCATGAAATATTTATTGATGATCTCAAACGCCGCAGAAGCACCGCCGCGTCTGCAGGAAACCACCGTCGCCGCAGGCTTACCACGCATTTTGCCGCTTGCCGCATAGAAAAGGCGATCCAGAAAAGAGGTGATCTGTCCCGAAACACCTGCGTAATACACGGGCGAACCCACGATGATGCCGTCAACCTCATCAAGCATATCAATGACGTCATTTACCTTATCATTGATGGCGCAAAAGCCTGTTTTTCTGCAAAGTCCGCAAGCAAGACAACCCGAGATCGGTTTTGTGCCGACGTGAAAGATTTCCGTTTCAATGCCGTTTTTCTCCAAAACGTCAGCAGCTTCGCGCAGTGCCGTATACGTACAACCAAACTCACGAGGGCTACCGTTAATAAGCAATACTTTCATAAAAAATCTCCTTTTTGATCAAAAAAATCATATTACTATTATTATATAACGAATCTACAGAAAATGCAAATAATTTTCACCCAAAATACAAAGGGAGAGGTTAACCTCTCCCTTATCCGTTTTTCGATCACAAAATAATGCAGATCAGACCGCCGCTGCCCTCATTGATGATACGCTGAAGCGTTTCGGAAAGTTTTCCGCGCGCATCGTCAGGCATATGCGCAAGCTTATTGTGAAGTCCTTCATTGATCAGCGAATAGAGTGATTTGCCAAACATATTGGTTTCCCAGATCTTCTGCGGATCGGTTTCAAATTCACGAAGCAGGAAGTTCACCAGTTCTTCGGACTGCTGTTCCGTACCGACCATGGGAGAAACCTCCGCTTCGATATTCGCCTTGATCATATGAATGCTGGGCGCAGACGCGCGAAGCTTGACACCGTAACCGCCCGATTGCTTTACCATCTGCGGTTCTTCCAGCTTCAAATCATAAAGATCGGGCATCACGATGCCGTAGCCCGTTTCATTCACCTCATCAAGCGCAATCTTGACTTTATCATACTGTTTTTTCACGTCGGAAAGCTCCACAAGAAGCTTCATCAGCGCTTCATCGCCATCAATATCAAAGCCCGTCAGTTCACCGATCAGCTGATAGAAAAGGCCATCGGCAAGTGAAATCGCGATTTTTGCCTGCCCACAGCCAAGGTCGATCTTATCCACGCGCACGTTTTTCACATAGAGATTTTCCGTCGCTTTTTCAAAGCATTTTGCAACGTCACCCGTTTTGGTAATGCCTGCGGCACATTCGCCGATCGTATCGTAAATGCTGCGGCGGACGGGGTGATTGCGGTCAAGCGCATTCATAAAAGGCGGCAGATCAACAGAAATCTCCGTCACGGGGAATTCGAGAAGCACAAGCTCCAAAATATGTCGGATATCGTTTCTATCCAGCTCCAGACAGCTTACGAGTGCCACAGGCGCACCGTATTTTTCCTCCAAAGAAACGGCGAGCGCCACCGCCTCCGCACTGTCGGGACGTGCGGAATTAAGCACGATCACAAACGGCTTATGGATCGCATGCAATTCCGCCGCGATACGGGCTTCGCTCTCCACGTAATTTTCACGGGAAAGCTCACCAAAGCTACCGTCACAAGTGACAAGCACACCGATCGTGGAATGATCGTTAATAACCTTTCTCGTGCCGATTTCCGCCGCCTTATCAAAAGGCATACTCTCCTCTGACCACGGCGTCATGACCATACGAGGCTTATCACCCTCAAAATTGCCCAACGCTTCGGGCACGATATATCCCACGCAGTCGATCATCTTCACGGCAAGCGTGGCGCCGCCCTCCAAGGTCACCTCCACGGCATCATCGGGAATGAATTTCGGTTCCGTCGTCATGACGGTCTTCCCTGCCGCGCTCTGGGGCATCTCATCTTTTGCGCGCTGTCTGTCATATTCATTTTTGATATTCGGAATGACAAGCGTTTCCATGAACTTTTTAATAAACGTCGATTTTCCCGTTCTCACGGGGCCGACCACGCCGATATAAATATCACCGCCCGTTCTCGCCGCGATATCCTGATAAATATTGCTGTTTGCCATAATTTCCTCCATAAATGCAAGCATTTTCTTCGCTATATGCTTATGCACCATGGACGGGTTTTACTACTTTTTTTCTTTATAAAAAGAAAAAAGTCCCACCTTTTCTTTTCATAAAGAAAAGGACAGATGCAAGATCTGTCCTAAAAAATTACTCTTCACATTGGGATTCCAAAGGGATAAGTCCCTTTGGCAGGTCAAGGGCAGAGCCCTTGCACAACACTCAAAGCACCTTGGAGAGGAACTCCTTGAGGCGTCCGTCCTTGGGATTTCCGAAGAAATCGGCAGGGGGAGCTTCCTCTTTGATGTGACCTTCGTCCACGAAAAGAATGCGTGTGCCGACTTCTTTTGCGAAGCCCATTTCATGGGTAACGATAACCATCGTCATGCCTTCGTCCGCGAGCTGACGGATAAGGTCAAGAACTTCACCGACCATTTCAGGGTCGAGTGCCGAGGTGGGTTCGTCGAAGAGCATGACGTCGGGATTCATCACGAGCGCGCGAATGATCGCGATACGCTGTTTCTGACCGCCGGAGAGCTTGCTCGGATATTCATCACGTTTGTCGTAAAGACCGATGCGGTGGAGAAGCTCCGTCGCTTTGGCTTCCGCCTGTTCCTTGGTCTGCAAATGAAGCTGAACGGGAGCCAGCGTGAGGTTCTGCATAACGGTCATATTGTTGAAAAGGTTGAAGCTCTGGAACACCATGCCCATGCGCTGACGAGCGACGTTGATATCCAGATGATGCTCCGACTGAAAATTTTTCATCAAAGCATTGTATTCTTTGCCTTCACGCTTTTTGAGAAGATCTTCTTCTTTGATCTTACGGATCGTAAGGATTCGGATCTCATCGGGAGAAAGCGCAGGATTTTCCTCAGCAAGCGTTTGCGAAAGAGCGGCAAATGTCTTGGAGGAAGCGATGATATCGGGGTGGAGATAAGGATCGACTTCGGTCACAAGGCTGTCACCAAGCCAAACTTCGCCGTAAGTCGGCACTTCAAGCAGGTTCATGCAACGCAAAAGCGTGGATTTACCACTACCCGAGGGACCGATGATAACAACGCGTTCGCCCTTTTCGATCTCGCAGGAAACGCCACGCAAAACGGAAATATCTCCGAAATTTTTATAAACATTCTTAACGCTTATCACCGGAACGAAGTCTCCTTTCCATGATATTGAGTCCGAGAGTGATGATCATAATGATCGCGATATAAATAACTGCCATCGCAAGGAACGGGATCATATATTCATAAGTACCCGAACCGATGGAGCGGAACGCTTTATAAAGGTCAACGGCGCCAACAAAGCTGACAACGGAGGTTTCCTTGATAAGCGAAATAAATTCATTACCGAGCGTAGGAAGAATATTCTTCACCGCCTGGGGAATGACGATCTTCCACATGGTCATGCCGTAGCGAAGGCCAAGCGCACGGCCGGCTTCCATCTGACCTGCGTCAACGGAAAGAATACCGGAGCGCATGATCTCGGAAACATACGCACCGCTGTTCAGGCCGATGATCACGGTCGCTACGTTGACGGAGGGGAAATTGAGCCCAAGCATCGGCAAAATAACGAAATAGCCGAGAAGGAGCTGAACCACCATCGGTGTGCCGCGGAAGAAAGCAACGTAAATGCTGCTGATCTTATTGAGAATGGAAAGTCCCACGTTCTTTTTGGGCTGTACGGCGATCGCCGCGATGATCGTACCGATCACGATACCGATGATAAGACCGATAATGGCGATCACCATCGTATTGCGAAGACCGATCAGAACTTCCGTGTAGCCACCTTTTTCATAAAAGGCTTCCCAAAAGATCACGAGTTTTTTCTGAAAAGAAGCAAAAGTCATGTTAAAATTCCTTTAAGTACCCAAAAAGACAAAAGCCTGCCGAGATGCGGCAAGGCTTTGCTTTTTCATTTTTTATCAGTTTACTGCGTTGATGGATTCCACGATCGCAAGCGCGGGAGCCTGGTCGATCATAACGTAGTCAAGATTGCCTGCGAGCATATCGTTTACTGCGAGCGCACCGGAGGTGTAGCCTACCCATTTCATGTTGGAGATGCCGTCAAAGCCCCACTCTTCATCGCCTTCTACATAGTACTGTGCAGTGGTGGAAGACTGACCGCCGATCTTGCCGGAAGCTTTTTCAGCGATGACAGCGAGAACGTCTTCTGCAGTTTTGCAAGCGTCAAATGCAGTTTCGTCAGCTTTAACGATGAGCACCTGAGATGCAACGTAGTAAGAATCAGAGAAAGTTACGGACTGTTTACGGGTTTCGTTTACGGTAAGACCTGCGATAGCGATATCTGCATTGCCGCTTTCAACGGTGGTGCAAACTGCTTCGAAGTCAACGTCAACGATAACGAGTTCTTTGCCGAGGTAATCAGCAAGACCTTTTGCGAGTTCCATGTCGATACCGTAGTAGTTTGCGCCTTCTTTGTATTCAAAGGGAGCAAATTCGCTGTTGGTAGCGATCACGAGCTGATCTTTGCTGTCATCTTTTGCAGCGGAAACAACTGCTGTGGGAGTACCTTCGCCGAAGTATTTTTCACAGATTGCATCGAGTGTACCGTCTGCTTTTACTTTTGCGATGTATTCGTTTGTTTTCTGAAGAAGTTCTGCATCGTCTTTTGCTACACCGAACGCATAAAGCTCGTCAGTGAGAGAAATGTCGATGGTTTTAACAGCGTTGCCTGTGCTTTCACCACAACCTGCCATAACAACTGCGCAAGCAATGAGCATCATTGCAAGAACAAGCGCCATGATTTTTTTCATTTTGATTGCCTCCATAGTTTAATGATAAAAATTGTCTGATATTTTTTCAGCCCGTATAGCATACAACAAAATCCCTTGTTTGTCAAGGGATTTTGAAAAAACATTCGTGTTTTTGCATATTTTCATGCTTTTATGTAAATAAAGAAAATTTCATTCTTTCTCAAAAAGCAACTGCGCGATCTGTGCCACGGTGCCTGCACCAAGGATCATCACCATATCCCCTGCGGCAGCATGTTTTTTGATGATATCCACCGCCTCAGTATAAGAAGAAGCATAGGCGCCTCGCGGTGTCATCTTCGCGAGCGCTTCGGAAGAAACGCCCCAGAGATTTTCCTCGCGTGCCGCATAAATATCCAAAAAGAAAATTTCGTCCGCCTCAGCAAAGGCTTTTGAAAATTCCCCTAAAAGTGAAGCTGTGCGCGAATACGTATGCGGTTCAAAAAAGCAGATGATCTTGCCTTTTGCCATCGCTCTCGCCCCTGCAAGTGTCGCCGCGATCTCGCGAGGGTGGTGCGCGTAGTCAATATAAACGGGAGCGCCGTTCACATCACCCTTATATTCAAAACGGCGGCGAAGCCCCGTAAAGGAAGCCAGCGCACGCGCCGTTTCCTCAGGAGAGATCCCCAAAAGATCCCCCACTGCCGCACTTGCCAGCGCATTATAAACATTGTGTTTTCCCAAAACAGGAAGCTGCACATGAAAAAGCTTTTCTCCGCGCTTCATCACATCAAAGGACGCTTTTCCCTCACAAAATGAAATATTCCGTACATAAAAATCCGCTTCCTTTTCCACACCGAAGGTCACGTAGTTCGGCACGTCACGAAGGATCTCTGCCGTATGGGCATCGTCCGCATTGATCACCGTCACAGGCAATACATTTTCCTGCGCAAACGGAAGCGTCGCATAACGATGAAACGAGTCACAGATCTGCGAAAGTCCGCCCGTGAAATAATCCGTGTGGTCAAGATCCACGTTGAGGATCACGGAAATGCTGGGATAAAAAGAAAGGAACGAATCCTTATATTCACACGCCTCAAAAATAAAATAATCCTTACCGCCGATGATGTAAGCGCCGCCCATCTCCTCGGTCTCCGCGCCGGAAAGCACGGTAGGATTTCTACCCGAATCCAAAAAGAGATGCGCAAGCATCGAGGTCGCCGTGGATTTTCCGTGCATGCCCGCAACACCGATACGGTGACAGTAGCCACTCATGATGTATCCCAGAAGATCCGCGCGATAGATCATGGGAAGCCCCTTTTCCTTTGCCGCCGCCATTTCGGGATTTTCCAACGTGACAGCACCCGTATAAACGATCGCGTCCGCGCCCTCAATGTTTTCCGCGCGGTGTTCATGCACGACGGGGATCCCTGCCTTTTCCAAGCGATCTGTCATTTCCGAGGTCGCGCGGTCAGAGCCTGCGATCATAAAACCGCGGTCACGGCACACAAAAGCAAGGCTCGACATGCTGATCCCGCCGATACCCACGAAAAAAAGACGTTTTGCTTTTTGCAAAATCTCCCCTACTGCTATTTTATCCATAAAAATCTCTCCTCTTCGCCCACGATGTGGACGAGCTTTCATTTCGGTTTTGACGTTTTTCCCCGCGTTTGGACAAAAAAACGCAAAAAATGCGATAAAATTAAAAATCGCTTTACTTTGTCTTTAAAAACTATTCATATTTATGCGGTACAATGTTGTCATAGAAAAAGAAATTCAAAAAAATTATAAAATCATATCAACGGAGGTTTTAACCATGCAAATCACAGATGTAAGAGTCAGAAAAGTTTTCGAAGAAGGCCCCATGAAGGCGATCGTTTCCGTAACCTTTGACAACGAGCTTGCGCTCCACGACGTGAAGGTCATCAACGCACGCGATAAATATTTCGTCGTCATGCCCAGCAGAAAAAATCCCGACGGCACGTATCGCGATATCGTTCACCCCATCAATGCGGCGGCAAGAAATAATCTGGAATCCACCGTCATTGAAGCATACTTCGCAAAACGCAAAGAGATCGAGGAAAACCCCGAGCTCGCTTTCTCCCTTGCAGAAGAAGCTTAAACCACACAAGAGAGGGTTGTTACTGTCCCGTAACAACCCTTTTTTCGTCCTAAAATCTCAGTAGCCGAATTTTCCCGTCAGACTATCATCGTTTTCGATCCAATCGGAAACACGGTAGACCGTGTAATCACCTTTATCGTTTTCGCGGACGACAACCTCTTCGATACCTGCGTTGAGTACCATTCTTTTGCACATCATGCAGGAGCAGACGCCGCCCACGGTTTCTCCCGTTTTGGGATCTACACACGCCATATAGAGCGTGGAATCGAGCATTTTATCACGATCTGCGGCGATGATGGCATTCGCTTCCGCATGCACGGAGCGGCACATCTCATAGCGTTCGCCGCGCGGAATATTCAAGGCATCGCGCATACAATAGTTCATATCGGAGCAATTTTTTCTGCCGCGAGGCGCACCGTTATACCCCGTGGAGATGATGATATCATTTTTAACGATGATCGCACCGTATTGCTTGCGAAGACATGTGCTTCGTTTGCAAACCGTTTGAGCAATATCCAAATAATAATTGATCTTATCGGGTCTTTCCATACGCAAAACCTCCGTTTTTCCAAAGCCTTTTTCTTTTCAGTATAGCGAAAAAGCACTGCAAAATCAAGAGTTTTGTGTAAAATGGGAAATTTTTTTCGAAAAAAGCTTGACTTTTTATAGAAATTCTGTAAGATGTTAGGTGAAAACCATAAATATCTTCAAGGAGGATACTCTCATGTTAGCAAAAACGCCCCCTATGGGTTGGAACTCATGGAACACTTTTGGTGAAAACATCAATGAAGACCTCATCAAAGAAACTGCCGATGCGCTCGTGGAAACGGGCATGCGCGATGCAGGTTATCAGTATCTTGTCATCGACGACTGTTGGAGTCTTCGCGAACGCGATGAAAACGGCACACTCGTGGCAGATCCGAAAAAATTCCCGAATGGCATGAAAGCTGTTGCCGATTACGTCCATTCCAAAGGACTGAAATTCGGTATGTATTCCTGCTGC
>CAYXQF010000074.1:0-10067 GCA_964466625.1 uncultured Lachnospiraceae bacterium
CGTGTAAATATATAATCAATCATATTGGTAATTTTTGCTTAAGTTGACGACATTGGGCAGGGCACAGTCCTGCAAGAAAGGAGGCAATGATGGATTGCTGTCACAAAACCAAAGACCGTTCCGATGAAGAATATAAAAAACTTATCAATCGATTAAATCGTATAGAAGGGCAGGTGCGCGGAATCCGCGGCATGGTGGAGAAGAACGCTTATTGTCCTGATATTCTCGTGCAGGTAGCTGCAGTGAATGCGGCACTGAATGCTTTTAACAAAGAATTGCTCGCAAGTCATATCCGTACTTGCGTGACGGAAGATATCAAAGCAGGACGCGATGAAACGGTAGATGAACTGGTCGAAACCTTGCAAAAGCTTATGAAATGAAAGGAGAGAATGATGAAACAATTTAACGTGACGGGCATGAGTTGTGCGGCTTGCAGCGCGCGTGTGGAAAAAGCAGTTTCCAAGGTTGATGGCGTGACTTCCTGCTCCGTCAGCTTGCTGACAAACTCTATGCGCGTGGAAGGCACGGCAACGGCTGATGCTGTGATCTCGGCGGTGACGGCGGCAGGCTACGGCGCTTCGGAAAAGAAAGATGATCAAAATATCCGACAAACATCGGTAGAAAAATCCGATGCGCTTGCCGATAAAGAAACACCAAAGCTAAAAAGAAGACTTTTTTCTTCCCTCGGATTTTTGATCGTTTTGATGTATATTTCCATGGGTCATGTGATGTGGGGGTGGTATCTGCCGCCCGTACTTGCGGAAAATCCGATGGCGATCGGTCTTTTGCAGATGCTTCTCACGGGCATCGTCATGGTGATCAATCAGAAATTTTTTGTGAATGGTTTTCACGGGCTTTTACGCGGCGCACCAAATATGGATACGCTTGTGGCCCTTGGCTCGGGTGCATCGTTTGTTTATAGTGCTTATGCGCTTTTTGCGATGTCCTATGACTTGCTTAGTGGGGACGCGAGCGCGGCATTCCACCGGTTGCATGAATTTTATTTTGAGTCCGCGGCGATGATTGTCACACTTATTACCGTTGGAAAAATGTTGGAAGCCAGAGCCAAGGGCAAGACCACAGATGCTTTGAAGGGGTTAATGGATCTCGCACCGAAAACGGCGGTTATTTTGCGCGACGGGGCGGAGGTTACAGTTCCGGTTGAGCAGGTAAAAAAAGGCGACATTTTTCTCGTTCGTCCCGGCGAGCATATTCCTGTAGACGGCGTGGTTTTGGAAGGGCATAGTGCTGTAAATGAAGCATCTCTGACGGGGGAAAGTATCCCTGCAAATAAAGAGGTCGGTGACGGTGTTTCTTCCGGTACGCTCAATCAATCCGGCTTTCTCAAATGTGAAGCGACGCGCGTGGGAGAAAATACGACGCTTTCGCAGATCATCCGCATGGTCAGCGATGCGGCGGCGACAAAAGCACCGATCGCAAAAATTGCTGATAAGGTATCGGGTGTTTTTGTACCGACCGTGATCACGATTGCCGTGATCGCAACGGCAATTTGGCTTTTGGCAGGAGAGTCTGTTGGTTTTGCTTTGGCGAGAGGAATCTCTGTGCTGGTAATCAGCTGTCCGTGTGCCTTGGGGCTTGCAACACCTGTTGCTATCATGGTGGGCAGTGGTGTCGGTGCAAAGAACGGTATCCTTTTCAAAACGGCGGTTTCTCTTGAAGAAACGGGCAAAGCGAAGATCGTTGTTCTCGATAAAACGGGTACGATCACAAACGGCTCGCCGAGGGTGACGGATATTTGCCCTGCGGCTGATATGCGTGAAACTGCACTTTTGCAGATTGCTTATTCTCTTGAACAAAAAAGTGAGCATCCACTGGCGAAAGCGATCTTGGAAAAAGCTTCGGAAGAAAAACTCACACCCGATGAGGTTTCACATTTTGAAGCTTTGACGGGAAATGGCTTGACCGCGGTTCTTCACGGAGAGCGGCTTTGGGGCGGCAGTATGCGCTTTATTGAAGAAAAAGTCACGATCACCGAGGAGATCCGGCAAAAGGCGGAAAGCCTTGCAAATGAAGGAAAAACGCCGCTTTTCTTTGCAAAAAACGGCGCATATATCGGCATGATCGCGGTAGCGGATACGATGAAAGAAGATAGCCCTGCGGCGATCCGTGAGCTTCGCGACATGGGGCTTCACGTCGTGATGTTGACGGGGGACAATGAGAAAACTGCGAATGCCATCGGGAAAGCGGCAGGTGTTGATGAAGTGATCGCAGGTGTTCTTCCCGATGGAAAAGAAAGTGTCATTCGCGCTTTGCAGGAAAAGGGCAAGATCATCATGGTGGGTGACGGCATTAACGACGCGCCTGCGCTTACCAGAGCGGATATCGGTATCGCTATCGGTGCGGGCACGGATATCGCCATTGATGCGGCAGACGTAGTGCTGATGAAGAGCCGCCTTTCCGACGTTCCTGCGGCGATCAAACTCAGCCGAAAGGTTCTTCGCAATATTCATGAAAATTTATTTTGGGCATTCTTTTATAATACTATCGGTATTCCGCTGGCGGCAGGTGTTTTCATTCCGATCTGGAATCTGCGTCTGAATCCGATGTTCGGCGCGGCGGCGATGAGCCTTTCCAGCTTTTGCGTGGTGACGAATGCGCTTCGTCTGAATTTCGTGAAGCTTCGCGGAAAAAAGACAACAGAAGTTTCGGATCCGTCCGTTTGCGTTTTGAAGATCAAGGGCATGATGTGCGGTCATTGTGAGGCAAGAGTGAAAAAGGCTTTGGAAGCGCTTTCTGCTGTGGAAAGTGCGATACCCGACCACAAAAAGGGAATCGCTACGATGAAGCTTTCCGCAGAGATCGACTTGGAAACGCTGAAAAACGCAGTCGAAAAAGAAGGCTATAAAGTTTTGAAGATGAAATAACGAAAAAGGTTACACGTGTTTGTGTAACCTTTTTGATTTTATGCTATTGAGAACGGTATTTTGCCGCTTTTCATTTTTTCTCAAGGGAGATCTCCCCATTTTGCTCCGTGGGAAATTTCTTTCCGCAGACAAGGCAGAACGTCGTGCCTTCGGGGGAATATTCGCCGCAATAGGCACATTTTTTCTTGCGATCATATTGTTCTTTGTGAAATTCACGCATGAGCGTCAGTACGCCTTCGTCAAGCACACCATCAATGACGGCTGCTTCCAAAACAGCGTCGGAGATCTTCACGTAGCGCATGAGCTTGGAAAGAAAATGCCAATCGAGTTCACCGTGCAGGATCTTATCGAAAATGAAAACTTTGGAGGAGAAATTAAGAAACGGCAGCAGCTTTTCCAGCAGTTTTTCATCTACGCTATCAAAGGACGCGTTTTCGAGAAGCTCCCAAAAACCGCGGTCGGTCATATAGTCAAAAAGGGAAGCGAAATTGGAGATATCAATTCCCTGTGCGGCAAGACCTCTCACCGCGCGATCGAGGACACTTGGTTTGAGAAACGGTGCGAGGTTTTCAAGATCTCCGAGGGTGCAGTTACAGTTGCAAATATCTTTACCGAGAGCGGCAGTTTTAAGGATTTCCGATTCGCTTTCGGTGGGGGCGCCCGCACCGATCAGCTCGTCAATGGTAATCTCAAAGATCTCCGCGATCCGCACGAGAATAGAAATATCGGGAAAGCTATCACCTTTTTCATAGCGAGAAACCGCTTGACGGGTGAGGTTCAGCCTATCGGCAAGCTCGGATTGTGTCATATCCGCACTTCGGCGAAGCTTAGAAAGGTTCGCGCAAAAAAGGTCGGCATCAAACATGGGAGAAAACTCCTTTCTTTTTCACTTCAGGACAACGGCGTCGTCGCCGAGAATTTTTTTCATGAGATTTAGCATGGTCGGTTGAATATCTGTGGCATAACCATTTGCTTTTACATATTTTTTTGTAGAAGCGTCAAAGAAGACCACGGGAAGTGCGCCTTCGAAAATTTCCAGAATACTGCAAACACGACGGAATGCGTCACACTCCATATTTTCCACTTTGAGGTAAAGTGTTTTGGATTTCGTGGGTTTTGTCACGGTGACAGAGGAGGGCTGTGGGCGCTCTTGCTTGCGCGGAGTGTCTGCTGTCATGGGAACGGTATCTTCGGGCGGCTCGGACGTGAGCAGCTCGATCTTGGAAACGAGTAGCTTCGGCGGTGCGTCTTCACTCAGCGAAAGATTGCCGAGTGCCGCGATGGGGATATCGCTTGAGAGATAGTAAGTATATTTTTCCAGAACTTTGGGGAAAATGACGAGTTCCATTTCACCAAGACGGTCTTCCAGCGTAATAAACGCCATCGGTACGCCGCCGCGCGTTTGTTTATTAACGCGTGCGGTAATGAGTCCTGCCACGGTCACGGTTGCGCGATCTTGATAAATGGGTGTTTCTTCTTCCGCATCGGAGAGAATCTCGCCGATGGAAATAGCGCCGAGTTTTTTTGCGTGGGGAACGAAATCATCGAAGGGGTGACCGGAAAAATACATACCCATGCTTTCTTTTTCCTGATAAAGTCTTTCTCTCGTGGAAAGCTCGGGAATGTCGGGATAGGTGTAGCTTGCTTTGGTGGAATCATCTTCTGCCGTCCAGTTTCCGATGGAGAAAAGATCAAATTGTCCGGCCATGCGGTCACGGGCTTTTTTCAGATAAATATCAATGATCTTTTCATATTCAGAAAGAAGTGCGGCACGGGTTGTGCCAAGCGAATCAAAAGCACCGCTTTTAATGAGGCTTTCCACTTGGCGTTTATTAAGTTCTCGCTCGCTCATACGGGAAATGAAATCTTCAAAGGAAGTGAATTTTCCTGTTGCTCTCTCATTTGCCACTTCCGCAAGGAATGTCTTACCTACGTTTTTCACGCCGAGAAGACCGAAACGAATGGCGCGTTTACCGCCTTGCTCCACCACACTGTAGGTTTCGCGGCTTTCGTTGATGTCGGGACCAAGAACACGAATTCGCATTTTTTGCGCTTGATCGACGTAAACGGCAGTTTTGGGCATGTTACCAAGCACCGACGTAAGCAGAGAAGCGAGATATTCGCAAGGATAATGCGCTTTGAGATATGCTGTGCGATAAGAAGTATAAGCGTAAGCGGTGGCATGCGACTTATTGAAGGCATATGCCGCAAACGCGGACATCGTGTCAAAAATTTCGTTGGCAATTTCCACGGAGATGCCCTTTGCCACGGCACCGTGACAGATCTCATTGCCGTTTTCGTCCTTTTCTCCGTAAATAAAGGCAGTTCGCATCGCTTCCATTTCCGAGGCTTTCTTTTTGGACATGGCACGGCGCACGATATCCGCTCTGCCAAAGGAAAATCCTGCGATCTCTCGGCAGATGGTCATAACTTGCTCCTGATAGAGAATACAACCCGACGTTTCGTCCAAAATCTTAGCGAGTTCGGGGGTGGCGTACTTGATCTTTTCGGGGTGCATGCGATTATCGAGAAATTCGGGAATGGAATCCATCGGACCGGGACGGTAGATGGAAATGGCAAGAATGATATCCTCGAGGTTTTTCGGACGCATATTCACAAGGAGCTTTTTGAGTCCGCCCGATTCAAGCTGGAAAACGCCATCGGTTTTGCCCGAGGAGAGAAGTTCATAGGTTTTTTCGTCGTCAAAAGGAACTTTACGCAGATCGAAAGTCGGCTCTGTCAGACGGATCTGTTTTTCGGTATCCGACATGATCGTTAGATACCGAAGTCCCAAAAAGTCAAATTTGAGTAGTCCCAGTTTTGCCACGGTATCCATAGGGAATTGGGTGAGCGTCATGTCGTCATTAACGGCGACGGGGACGTATTCATGTACAGGCCTGTCCGTGATGACGATGCCTGCGGCATGCGCAGAAGCATGCCGGGGCATGCCTTCGAGTGCTTTGGAAATATCAATGAGGCGCTGTACGTTTTCGTTGTTTTGATACATATCACCAAGCGGACCTGCAAGCGCGTCTTCAATGGTAACGTGCAGATCGTTTGGCACGGCTTTTGCTACTACGTCCACGTCTGCATAGCTCATGCCGATTACGCGTCCAACGTCACGAATGACGGCTTTTGCCGCCAGCGTACCGAAGGTGGAAATGCCGCAGACATGATCTCTGCCGTATTTTTCGGAAACGTATTCAATCACCTCGCCGCGTCTGTCATAGCAAAAGTCCGTATCAAAGTCGGGCATGCTGATGCGTTCGGGGTTTAAGAAGCGTTCAAACATCAAGTGATAACGAATGGAATCCACGTCCGTGATGCCGCAAAGATATGCCACAAGGCTTCCGGCACCCGAGCCTCGTCCGGGGCCTGTCGGGATATTCATTCTCTTTGCATAGGCGATGAAATCCGCCACAATGAGATAATATTCCGCATATCCCATCTTGATAATGACGGAAAGCTCATATTCGATTCTTTCGCGATAGATCTTTTCCGTATGTTCTTCGGTGAAAACGATCTCGCCGCTTAAAATCTTTTCTTCAAAGCTGTGAAGTGCGGTGCGGCGAAGATAATCGTCGGGGGTTTCACCCGTTGCGGGACGGAAACGAGGGAGATAAAGTTTGGAAAAATCAAAATCAAAGTTGCAAAGCTCTGCGATCTTTTCGGTGTTTGCGAGTGCTTCTTTTTGATCGGGGAAAAGCGCTTCCATTTCTTCTTCGCTTTTCATATAAAATTCATCGGTCTCAAAGCCGAAAGGTCTGCCGTCTGCGATCTTATTTCCCGTTTGGATACACATCAGCACAGCTTGCGTGTCGGCATCGTTGCGGCGAAGATAATGCACGTCATTCGTGGCGACGAGCGGGATCCCTGTTTCTTTAGAAAGACGGATAAGCTCTCGGTTGACTTCCTTTTGTTCGGCGATACCGTGATCTTGCATTTCGAGATAATAACTATCTTTGCCGAAAAGTGATTGCATTTCCAGCGCATGTGCTTTCGCTTTTTCAAAGTCACCGTTTGCCAAAAGGCGCGGAACGTATCCTGCAAGACATGCAGAAAGACAGAGAAGACCTTCGCTGTGTTCTTTCAGAAGTGCAAGATCAATACGAGGCTTGGAATAAAAGCCTTCGGTGAATGCTTTGGAAACCATATAGCAAAGATTTTTATAGCCGATCTCGTTTTTGACGAGAAGTACGAGATGATAGCGCGCACGATCGGTCTCATGGCGTTTTTCAAAGCGTGAGCCTGCGGCAACGTAGACCTCGCATCCGATGATAGGCTTGACGCCGTAATCTTTGCACGCGCGGTAAAAATCAACCACGCCGTACATGACGCCGTGATCGGTGATGGCGACGGCTTTTTGCCCGAGATCTGCGGCACGCCTTGGAATATCCGAAACGCGGCAAGCGCCGTCAAGCAAGCTGTATTCGCTGTGAAGATGAAGATGTACGAATGACATGAGCCGTCCTCCTTTTTGTCCTTTTGTTTTTGAGAGATTTATGTTGCTTGCGAAGTTCTTTCGATATAAAAATCGTAAATTTTCCGAAGTCTTTTGCTGACTTGCGATTTGGAAATCGGCGGATCTTCCATGGCAGCAAGCTCGGAAAGCGACATGGTGTCATATTCCATACGAAGCTCAGCGGTGCGACGGAGTTCGGGTGGAAGTTTTTCGATCTCGCCGCTTTCCATCAGAGCGCTGATGGCTTCTCGGTGCTGCGCAGAGGTGTTGACCGTTTTTGTGAGGTTGGCAAGTTCAAAATTTTGCTTGCGGTTGACTTCATTGCTTTTTTCTCGGTACATCTGTGCGTTGAAGATTTCAAACGCCGCTTTTTTCGCGCCGATGTAAGAAAGAAAATATTCGATGCTTTCCATATCGCGGTAATAAATGATCTGATCACCGCGGCGAACGGAAAGCTTGGGCAGACGGAAATGCTTTGTGAGCATCGCCGCCGCATTGCAGGCAAGGTCGGCGTCCGTGGTGGAAAGCTCGATTCTGCCCGGTTTATCGGGTGGGCTGACAAAGCCTGTGGCAAGGAATGCGCCACGGAAAAAGGCTTCGTCGCATTTTTGACATTTGAGAAAATCGTGAATAAGCTTTTTTTCGAAGCCGAATTGAAATGTCAGTGTGGAGTGTGCGTATTCGGGAACTTCAGTAACGTATACTTTGCCCACCTTTTTTGAGGTTAAGGTAATATGTGATGTTTGATAGATCAAAGAAGTGAATGCGTTGGTAACTTCCTCGGATTCCGTTTTGAAGAGGAGTGTTTTTTCCATCGTTCTCGTGGAGAAGAGAAGCATACCTGCAAGCATGGCGCGCAAACAGCATTCCTTTTCGGGAATTTCTGCCGCAAGCGCGATTTTCGTATCACTGGTAAATGACATTGAAAGATTTCTCCCTTTGGCTCTCTTATGTATTTAAGAAACGTAAATGATCTCTGTTTCGAGTGAGATGCCGTATTGTTTTTGCACCTCGTTTTGAATATATTCGATCAGCGTGAGTACGTCGTGCGACGTAGCACCGCCGCGGTTGATGATAAATCCTGCGTGTTTTGCGGAAACTTCCGCACCGCCGACGCGATATCCTTTCAGACCTGCACCTTCGATCAGTGCGCCTGCGTAAGCGCCTTGCGGACGCTTAAACGTGCTTCCTGCGTTTGGATATTCGAGCGGTTGTTTTTCTCGGCGGGCTGTCATGTTTTTTTCGGCAAGGGACATGATCTCGTCCACGGGTTTTATGGTCAGATGAAAAGTGGCACTAAGAATGATTTCGCCCGAAGTTTGATAAATGCTCGTGCGGTAGCCGAAATGATGATCTTCTTTCGTGCGGCTCATGGGTTTTTCCGCACTTAAATATGTGCTTTCTGCAAGAACATCTGAGATTTCTCCGCCGTATGCGCCTGCGTTCATGTAGACGGCGCCGCCGACTGTGCCGGGGATACCGTAAGCAAATTCAAGTCCGGAAAGTCCGCGCTTCATGGCTTCCGCGGAAAGTGCCGTGAGTGATGCGCCGCACTCGGCATAGACAAAAGCTTCGGAAAAATGAACGTTGCGCATTGACGTTGTAAAAATGATGAGTCCGTCAAATCCTTTATCGTCAAAAAGAAGGTTGGTCGCGTTGCCTGCGAGAAAGGTCTTCAGATTTCTTTCTTTGGCATAAGTGAGAAGCGTCGTGATCTCATGCGCGGAGTGGGGAAAAGCGGCATATTTTGCCGTGCCGCCGATCTTGAAGGAGCTGTGGGGCGCAAGAGAAATATTTTCCAAGATATCAATGTTTTCATAGGTTGGGTAACGCAAGGCCATAATCCTCCATTATAAAATACTCTTATTTTATATTATATCAAAGAATGAGAAAAAAAGATACTGCTTTTTGCAATTTTTTTGTAAAATTGTTGACAAATATTTTGAAATATGATAGAATGAAAGTGTTCCAAACGGAACACTTTTGAAGGGACGTGATCAAGTGCGCTCAGCGATAGATGAAAATGAAAGAAAAAAGCTTTTGCGTGAATGCCCGATCTTTCGCCAGATGAACGAGGAAAGCGAAAAAATGCTTTTGTCGATCAAACCTCGCGATTATAACGCGGGGGACGTGATCGCAGGCGAAGACGATGCGCGTGCGCTGGGGCTTGTGCTTTCGGGAAAAGCTTCGATTTTCGGAAAAAGCGGCGCTGACAGGGTGCTTCTCAATCTTGTCGGCACAGCGGACGTTTTTAACGCCGCAACGGTCTTTTTTCCTGAAAAGGAAACGGTCAGCACCGTCATCGCAAAAACGAAATGCCGCGTTCTTTTTATATCGCGTGAATGTTTGGAAACAATAATCAAGAATGATTTTGTCGTGGCTTCGGCATATATCGCGCTTCTTTCGGGGAAGATCTATTTCCTCAACCGAAAGATCATTGCGTTTACTGCCAAGCGCGCAGACGCCGCCCTTGCGGGATTTTTGCTGGATACGGTACCCGATGGGGAACCGTTTACCGTCAATATGTCGCGTCTGGCACGCGTGTTGGATATCGGCAGGACAACGCTTTATCGCGCGATGGATATGCTCACGGAAGACGGCTCCATTACTTACGATGGAAAAGAAATCAGGATCTTGAATCGAAAACAACTGGAGATGAGGTACAAAGTCTGAAAATAAAAATCAAGTACAATAGAGCAAAAAAAGGTATAGCAAAATAG
>CAYXQF010000075.1:0-9717 GCA_964466625.1 uncultured Lachnospiraceae bacterium
AAAGCTATCGGCCTCGTAATCCCTGAACTCAACGGTAAGCTCATCGGTTCTGCTCAGCGCGTTCCCACATGCACAGGTTCCACAACAATCCTCGTTGCAGTTGTTAAGGGCAAAGACATCACCAAAGACGGTATCAACGCTGCTATGAAAGCTGCTGCTACCGAATCCTTTGGTTACACCACTGAAGAACTCGTATCTTCTGACGTTATCGGCATGACATACGGCTCTCTCTTCGATGCAACTCAGACAATGGTTGCTAAGATCGACGAAGACACCTACCAGGTTCAGGTTGTTTCTTGGTACGATAACGAGAACTCCTACACTTCTCAGATGGTTCGTACAATTAAATACTTCGCAGAACTTTAATTCTAAATTTCAGTTTTGTACTTTACCGAGGCAAGGAAACTTGCCTCGGTTTTTTTGTATGCTCCTTGTATTTTCCGGTGTTTACTTGACTTTTCCCTCAATTTATGTTTTAATTAACTTAATAAAACCAATGTGAAAGGCACGGTAACGTCACATGAAATCACAAATCATAAATTTTGAAAAAGCCGTTCCCGTTTGGCCGCTCGGCAGAGAAGCAGAACTGAACCTCTGGCTTTCTTTTCGTGCGGTGGCAAAGGGCGCGGAAAAGACAGTTCTCCGTCTTACGGGTTCCGCGGCATATGACGTAAGAATAAACGGAAAGTTCATCGCTTTCGGCCCTGCAAGATGCGCACACGGATTTTACCGTGTCGATGATCTCGATCTTTCCGAAGAGATACAAGAAAATGCCATCATCACGATCAACGTGGCAGGCTACAACGCAGACTCTTATTACCACCTCAATCAACCCTCTTTCCTCTGTGCAGAGCTATTGGAAGATGGTGAGATCTCTGCTGCAACGGGCGCTCATGGTTTTCTTTGCCGCGTGATGACCGAGCATGAGCAAAAAGCCCAGCGTTTTTCGGGGCAAAGAACTTTTTGTGAAACCTACAATTTGACACCTATCGTGAAAGCGTGGGAAAAAGATCTCGATATTGATCCGAAGGATTTTGCCATCATCGGCACCGCGCTCACGGAGAAAAAATGCTTTATCGCGCGCGGCTCTTCCTACAATACATACGATAAAATTTCTGCAGAAACGATCGTTTCTCGCCTTGACTTTACCATCGGCGATTACGCACGCCGTGTGCGCTACCCCAATTATATCGTTCCGCGCGGCGCAAACGGAGAAGACACAGGTCCCTCCAAAAAAGATTTCTCCCTCGGCGAGGTGCAGACCAACATTTTTGCCGAGGCAAGAAACATTGAAGTGCAAAATATCCACAAAACAAACGAAGCGCCTCGCACAGAAACAATCTGCGCAAAAAGCGGTGTCACCTATAAGATGCCGTATAACTGCACGGGTAAGATCTCTTTTGACGTGGTCTGCGATGAAGATACGGAGATCGTTATCACCTTTGATGAGATCCTCGGTGAAAACGGGCTTGTGAATTTCCGCCGCATGTATACGGTCAATGCTGCGATGTGGCGCCTGGAAAAAGGACGCTATTCTCTTTCCACCTTCGAGCCGTATACGCTCGGTTATATGCATATTTTCGTCACCAAAGGCAGAGCTTTCGTTTCAGATGTTCATCTTCGTTATTTCGGTGCTGATAAGATCGAAAAGCGCTATATCGGCGAAAATCAAACGCTCGAAAAGATCTTCCGTGCCGCTGTGGAAACCTATCGCCAGAACACCTTCACCATCTACATGGACTGCCCTTCCCGTGAGCGCGCAGGATGGCTTTGTGACAGCTTTTTCACCTCCCGTGTGGAAAAAACGCTGACGGGAAAGAGCGAGATCGAAAGATGCTTCCTTGAAAATTTCTTCCTGCCCGATTCTTTTCGTGCATTGCCAAAGGGCATGTTCCCCATGTGCTACCCTGCGGATCACGATAACGGCAGCTTCATCCCCAACTGGGCAATGTGGCTCGTTTTGGAACTTGCGGAATATCTTGAGAGAACAGGCGATCGCTCGTTCATCGACGATGCCAAAGAAAGAATTTACGCACTCTGTGACTATTTCAAAGCATTTGAAAACGCGGACGGACTTTTGGAAAAGCTTGAAAGATGGGTATTCGTGGAATGGTCTGAATGCAACAAGCTCACGCAGGACATCAACTACCCCACCAATATGCTTTACGCAAAAATGCTTCGCACCGTGGCATCTCTTTATAGTGACAGTGCGCTTTCCGAAAAAGCACAAAAGATCAAAGAAGTCATCAATCTGCAGTCGATGACGGAAAGCGGCTTCTATTGCGACAACGCGGTCTACGGTGAAGACGGCATCGCACGTCTTTCGGGCAAATGCACGGAAACCTGCCAATACTATGCGTTCTTCTGCGACATGACAAACCCCGAAGAAAATCCCACACTTTGGCAAACACTTCTCTCGGATTTCGGTCCCGAACGCATTATTCCCGGAAAATGGCCCGAATTCACGCCTGAAGCGAAGTATAAAGAGATCTATCCCTCCAACGCCTTTGTCGGCAATTATCTGCGTCTGGAGCTTCTCTATCGCTTCGGCGCGCATGAAAAGCTCCTCGAGAATATCGAAGGCTTTTTCACCAAGATGGCAGATCTCACAGGCACGCTCTGGGAAAACGAAAGCACCACGGCAAGCTGTGATCACGGCTTTGCCTCTCACGTCGTCTACTGGTTAGACGGTCTTGGATTGATCGAATAAATTTTGAATAGGAGATATATCTATGAAACTTTCTTTTGCGAATTTTCCGATCGAACACATCAACGCGTACGCCAATGATGAAGCAGGCGGCTTGAAGCTCATTCGCGAATGCGGCTTCACCTGCACAGACTTCAACATCACAGTCGGACATCTCGGTGACGATTTTGAAGAACGTGCCGAAGCGCTGAAAAAAACACTTGCCGAGATCGGTATGACAGCGCCCCAAGCACACGCGCCCATCGTCAATCCCTTGGATCCGCAAAACACCGACTATATGACCATCTTCGAAAGATCTTTGCGCTTCTGCGAGATCGTGGGAATCCCGATGGTCGTTATCCACGCAGGCACTGTCAAAGGCAACACCAGAGAAGAATATTTCGAAAAAAACGTTGCGTTTTACCGCGCTCTCATTCCTGCGGCTGAAAAAACGGGCGTTATGGTACTTCTTGAAAACATCGGCCACGCCGCTGATGACAACTATCTGCGCACAGGCGCCGATCTGCGCGAGATGATCGACCTTGTTGATCACCCGCTCTTTTGCGCTTGCTGGGATACCGGCCACGGCAACCTGAACAAACAAAATCTCTACGAAACCATCATCACCCTCGGTGACAAGCTGAAGGCGCTTCACGTTCATGACAACTGCGCATATTTCGAACCCTCCTACCGTCATCATCGCATTGACATGCACACTACACCTTTTGCTACCCAGTACGCAAGCGTGAACTATGACGCGCTCCTGCAAGGTCTTATCGACATCGGCTATCAAGGCACGTTCAACTTTGAGGTGCTCACGATGACACGCTCGATCCGCCCCTCCTTCACCTATAACGGCGAAGTTGTCCGCACGCTCGAAAAGCCACCCGTTTTCCTTTGGAAGCAGGCACAAACGCTTCTTTACAACACAGGAAAATATATGCTTGAATGCTATAATCTTTTTGAGGAATAAGCATCTTTCCAAATACAAAAATCCCCATTGGATACGTTCCAATGGGGATCGTTTTTATTGTCCGAAAGGCAGGAAGCCTTTGCCGTAAATTTCGCTGGTCTGATTGATGGTAACGAACGCGTGCTCGTCCACCGTCTTTGCGTAAACTTTCAATTTTGCCGCCTGATAAGGTGTCATCGCCGTAAAGATCACGGTCTTATCCGCATCGGTGAAAGCACCGTGCGCGTCCCAAACCGTTGCGGAGCGATTGAGTTCTTCCGTTATGTAGCGAACGATCTCTTCCTTTGCGGAAGTGATGATCATAAGGCTCTTGCGCTTATTCATGCCATCGATAACCATCTGCACGAGATAAGATTTGATGAGCATACCGATCACGGAGCAAAGGCCCGTCTTCACGTCGAAAACAACGAACGAAGCCGCAACGATGATGCCGTCTGCCACAAGCAAGCTGGAGCTGATATCCGCACTTGTAAATTTGCGCACGATGAGCGCGATGATATCCGTGCCGCCCGTGCTGCCGCCGTATTTGAATACGAACGCCGCGCCGATCGCACCAAGGATACTTGCAAAGCAAAGTTCCAGAACGATCTGATCGGTAAAAGGAGATTCCATCGGCAGGATCCACTCAAAAACGTTGACCATGCCCGTGTAGAAAAGCGTACAGTAAACCGTCTTGAAGCCCAGACCTTTGCCAAGGAAGATAAAGCCTGCAAGCAAGGAAGCGAGGTTCAGAACCGTTACGAAGGTGGAAGTGTCGATGGATTCAATGAGCGCGCCAAGCAAGATGGAAAGACCGCTGAAGCCGCCCGTGGAAAAGCCGTTTGGGATCTTAAAGAAGTATACGCCTGCCGCTGTGACCGTGGCACCGACGGAAAGCCAGAAAATATCCAGCACGTCTTGTTTTGTGATCGTATGTTTGCCGATTTTCATAGATTCAGTCCTTTTCCTTTAATATTTTTGCAGTTCCGAGAAGGAACTTGATGTCTGCTTTTCATTTTATCACAAACAGATGCAAATGTAAACAGCGAAATGCAAAACAGCAGAACAAAAAAATTATCCTGTCGTACTACTTGAATATTGCGAATAAATATGCTATAATGTATTGTGACAAAAAAGATGTGTCAAGGCAAAATCTGCAAAGATTTGCCTTTTTTGATAAATCCCCGAAAGGAAAAACCCATGCGAGCCGATATCTTTCTCCACAAGGCAGGTCTTGCCAAAAGCCGTAGCCACGCGCAAGCGCTCATACGCGAAGGGGTCACCTTCCGCGGCAAACGGATCGAAAAACCCTCCTTTGATCTTCCCGAAGACACCGCCCCCGAAGATCTGCATATCGAAAACCCGATGCGCTACGTCAGCCGTGGCGGCTTGAAGCTTGAAGGTGCTTTTCGCGCGTTCTCGCTCGACGTGCAGGCATTGACAGCACTTGACCTCGGCGCTTCAACGGGAGGCTTTACCGATTGCCTTTTGCAAAACGGCGCAAAAAAAGTTTTCGCCGTGGACGTGGGACACGGTCAGCTTGACGAAAAGCTTCTCTCGGATCCCCGTGTGATCAACATGGAAGGCATCAATGCCAGAAATCTTGAAAATGAAGCTTTGGGCGAGCTTTGCGATATTGCCGTTTCCGATCTTTCCTTCATCTCGCAAGCACTCGTTTATGAAACGGTGCGCAAAAATATCCGTAAAGGCGGCGTTTTCGTAAGCCTTATCAAACCGCAATTCGAAGCAGGAAAAGAAAATATCGGCAAGGGCGGCATCGTGCGCGACAGAAAGATCCATCTTGCCGTGATCGAGCGGCTTTTCCGTGAAGCGCAAGCACATGAGCTTTTCCCCGAAGCGCTCGCGCCCTCCCCCATCGAAGGTGGGGACGGTAACCGTGAATACCTCGCTCTTTTCCGCATCGGTGAGAGACGCTTGCCCACACCGACGGATATTCCTAAAATCGTTTTCGGCTCTTGACCGAATTTTTCCAGAAAGCGAACAACGCCATGAAAAAACCGAACGCCATCGCCGTTTTCCTCAAACCCGATTACGAAAACGACGTGCCATATTTAAAAAAAGCGGTCACCGTTTTGACAAGCGGCGGCACGCACACCTATCTCCATACGAAACTTCGCCCTTATTTTGAGAAAAAGACCGCCTATCTGCATTTTCTTTCCGATGAACACGCGCTGATTGACGTTTGCGATATGCTCCTCGTCCTCGGCGGCGATGGCACCATGCTCGACTACGCCGTGCGTGCCGCTGAAAAATCAAAGCCCGTGGCAGGCATCAATTGCGGTCACCTCGGATTTCTCACCGCGATGGAAAAAACGGAGATCCAAAAACTTTCGGAGATCATCGCAGGAAACTATGAGCTGGAAGAAAGAATGCTACTTGATGTGCAGATCGAAATCGACTCATTTTCCAGCACGTATCACGCGATGAATGAAGTCGTGGTAGCAAGCGGTGTCCGCTCCAAGATCGCAGAATTTTCCTTGCTCGGAAAATCGGGCAAGCTTCTCGATTACCGTGCTGACGGACTCATTATTGCAACACCGACAGGCTCCACGGCATATTCTCTCTCCGCGGGCGGCCCTGTTATTGATCCCGTCGCTTCTCTGCTCTCCGTCACCCCCATCTGCCCCCATTCCCTTTTGCGCGGCTCCGTCATTCTTTCCTCGGACACCACGCTGACACTTTCGGGTGAAACAAAAGACGAAAGGTCTGATATCTATTTTGCTGTGGACGGTAAGCATGGACAGCTCTTAAATAAAAATGCCAAGATCCACATCGAAAAATCCAAATATACCGCAGGGATCGTCAAGATCGGTGAAAACCGTTTCTATGATATCCTGCAGACCAAACTCAACAGAAAATAATATGAGCTTTACGGCGAAAACGCCGCGCGATAGAAAGGAATCGTAACCAACATGAAAAATTCCCGACACACACGAATTTTGGAAATCATCAGTGAAAACGTCATAGAAACACAGGACGATCTCATTGAAAAGCTTTGCGAAAGCGGCTATCCCGTGACGCAAGCGACCGTTTCCCGTGACATCAAACAGCTCGGTCTTGTCAAGACCGCAACCAAAGGCGGTGGCTACAAATACGTTGCCGCAGGCGGTGACGCTTCGGGCAATGAAACGAAATTCAAAAACATCATGAAAGAAACCGTCCTCAGCGCGCAGAACGCGGAAAACATCGTCGTTGTCAAAACGTTTTCCGGCATGGCAAACGCGGCAGCAGCGGCAATGGACGCGCTGGCAGGCGATGAGATTGTCGGCAGTATCGCAGGGGATGACACCATTTTCGTCGTCGTTCGCACCGACGAAGACGCGGAAAGCTTCACGGAATACGTCAAAGAGATCATTGCTTAAAAAGCAAGACAGATAATAAGGAAGGTAAACGCTCTGTGTTAAAAGAACTCTATATCCAAAACATCGCCATCATCAAAAAAGAAACCGTTTCTCCGGGCGGAGGCTTTACGGTGCTTTCGGGTGAAACAGGCGCGGGCAAATCCATTATCATCGACTCCGTAGGACTCATCATCGGCGAGCGCGCCTCGCGAGAGCTCGTCCGCGGCGGCGAAGAGAGAGCCACAGTTTCCGCGCTTTTCGAAGAGGTTTCCCCCGAAGTTTCGGCGTTTGCGGAAGAACTTGGTGTGCAAGCAGAGGGAGATACCTTCCTTTTTCAGCGTGATATTACCGATCGCGGCGGCTCCACCGCACGCATCAACGGACGCGCCGTGCCGCTATCCTTGCTTCGTGATATCGCAGGTAAGCTTGTCGGTATCCACGGTCAACACGCAAGCGAGTCCCTCTTGAATGAAGACACGCACATCGTTTTTCTCGATGCCTTTGCAGACTGCGAAGCAGAAAAAGAACGCTTTGCGGCAATTTATGAAAAAGCAAACGAAACAAAAAAATATCTCGCGGAGATCCGCCGCGATGAACAGGAAAAGGAACGCGCCATCGAGCTTCTCAAATATCAGATTCGCGATATCGACGCCGTGAATCCCAAGGAAAACGAAGAAGAAGATTTAAAGCGCAAGCGCACAAAGCTTCAAAATGCAGAAAAAATCGGCAAATACGCCAAACTCATTTACCGCGCACTTTATCAGAATGAAAAAGGCTTTTCCGCTTGTGATCTCATTGAAAAAGCCGAAGAAGCACTGACAGGACTTGACGGCGTGCTCGCAGAAAGCCAAGCCTTTGCGGAAATGCTGACGGATTTCCGTTATCGCATCGAAGATATTGCCGAAACCGTGCGCAAGGAATGTGACATGGGCGTGAAAAATCCAGGCGAGCTTCTTGACAAGATCGAGGAACGTCTGGACCATCTTGCAAGACTTCGCAAAAAATACGGCGGCACCGTGGAAGAGATCCAAGCATTCCGAAAAGCCGCGCTCAAACGCCTGCAAGACCTCGAATCCGCAGGCGAGCGCATGGAAGATCTCGAAAACGAGCTCACGGAGCAACGCGAAGAAATGCGCCGCATCGCCGCTGAAATCACGCGAAAACGCAAGATCGCCGCAAAATTTCTGGAAGAAAAGATCACGTCAGAGCTTGCTTTTCTGGAGATGGAAAAGGTTCGCTTCCATATCGACGTGACACCCCTTGGTGATTTTATCAAAAACGGCATCGACCGCGTCACCTTCCTCGTTTCGGCAAACCCCGGTGAGCCGCTTCTCCCCCTCTCCAAAGTGGCATCGGGCGGCGAACTTTCCCGTATGATGTTGGCACTTCGCTGTGCTTTTGCCGACAAAGAGCAGACCGCAACGCTCATTTTCGACGAGATCGACACGGGCATTTCGGGCAGAACCTCTCACAAGATCGGCATCAAGCTGCGCGAGGTGGCACAAAACGGCACGCAGGTCATCTGCATCACCCATTCGCCGCAGATCGCCGCTCTCGCCGACACGCATCTTTTCGTTTCCAAAACGGAAACCGACGGCAGAACGGAATCTTCCGTGCGTGAGCTTACCGAGGAAGAACGTCTTCAGGAAATTGCCCGCATCATCGGCGGCGCCGCCATCACCGAGCAAACGCTTGCCGCGGCACGTGAGCTTCGCGCGGGGGCGCAAAAGAACACACAATAAGACAAACCATGTGGGCGAGCATTGCTCGCCCGTTATTTATAAGGAGAGCCGCCATGTCCGATTGGTTTACCATCGATTAAATTGACGAAAACACTTATATCATCAGCGAATACCGTCACCCCGAAGATGCCCCCCACAAAAAGAAAAAATCGACTTGACAAAATATACACAATGTGTTATAATATCTTGGTACAAACAAAAGCTTTGACGGAAACAAGTACGAAAAAAGTGCGCCATGAAGAGAGTCGTCGGGTGGTGAAAGGCGATATGGGCTTTTTCGGAAGATACATTCCCGAGCTGCGCACCGAAAAAAGTAGGCTGCGACGCGAGCGCCCGTTAACGCGCAGAGTGCCACGGCACTCACAAAGGCGTATGCCGCAAGGGATACGTAAACTGAGGTGGTAACACGAAATTTTCGTCCTCTGCAAGATGCAGAGGACTTTTTTATTTTTGAAAGGAAGTTTTTGAAATGGGAATTTATGAAGAATTGCAAGCCCGCGGACTCATCGCACAGGTAACTGACGAAGAACATATCCGCGAAATGATCGATAACGGCAAGGCGACCTTCTACATTGGCTTTGACTGCACCGCAGACAGCCTGACAGCAGGTCACTTTATGGCACTTACCCTTATGAAACGCCTCCAGATGGCAGGCAACAAACCGATCGCACTCATCGGCGGCGGTACCACCATGATCGGCGACCCCTCGGGCAGAACCGACATGAGAAAAATGCTCACAAAAGAAGACATCGACCACAACGCAGAATGCTTCAAGCGCCAAATGGAAAAATTCATCGAATTCGGCGAAGGCAAGGCAATGATGGTCAATAACGCAGATTGGCTTTTGAATCTCAATTATGTTGAACTTCTCCGCGAAGTCGGCGCATGCTTCTCCGTTAACAATATGCTCAGAGCGGAATGCTACAAGCAGAGAATGGAAAAGGGTCTTTCCTTCCTTGAATTCAACTACATGAT
>CAYXQF010000076.1:0-9677 GCA_964466625.1 uncultured Lachnospiraceae bacterium
CGCGTTTTTTCATTTTGGCAAAATAAGGGGCGGCCATCGCCGCCCCTTTTGTGCAGTTTAAACAACGCTTTTCATATTCCGCATAACAATAACTTCATTTTTTCAAAGTAACCGTAAATCTGGTACCAATATCCTCATTACTTTCGGCAACAATCGTACCGCCAAGACTTTCCGCAATATTTTTCGCAATGGAAAGACCAAGACCATATCCGCCTACGCCGCGCGCTTGATCTGCACGGTAAAAACGTTCAAACAAATGCGGCAGATCTTCTTCTTTGATCAAGCCTCCGTTGGAAACCGTTAATTTTACAGATTGTTTCACAACGCCAAGAGAAACATGAACCGTTCCGCCAACTTGGCTGTACTTGAGCGCATTATCTAATAATATATGAAAAAGTCTTACCCACGCATCTTCGTTACTCACCATGCGTACATTCGGTGCAATTTCACTTTCGATCACAACGCCTTTTTCAAATGCCACCGGCTCAAACTGCAAAAGAACCGCCTCCAGCGCGTCGCTGACATTGGTTTCATTCATAATAATTTTTCCATTCAAATTTTCAGAGCCGGCAAGCTCCAGCATGCGGTCGATCAAGCTTCTCATTCGATTCGCCTCATCTTCCGTGCTTTCCAGCCACTTTCTTTCCGCAGAATCCGAATCTTTTGCGGAAAGCAGAATGTTGTTGTTGGCAAGAATGACGGTCAACGGCGTTTTCAAATCATGGGAAACGTCCGCAACAAACTGCTTCTGTTGTTGCCACGCTTCTTCAATTGGGTGAATGGCAAGACTTGCAATCATAATGCTTATCCACAAAAAAAGCAACAAGGTAAATATACAAACGGAACCACATATCAAAAATGTCGTTTCCATCGTATCTTGCAAGTCAGAAGAGGACGTAAATCCAACCAACGTGCCCATAGGTACCGTTTTTTTCACATAAAAAAGTCCCAAAGAAGAAATCAGCGCACTTTTCTCTCCCTTATGAGAAAGTTCCGAAAAAGCTTCTGCAAGCATCGCTTCACTCAAATCCAAACCGGTATCATAAATTCTGATGATACCGCCCCGATTGTCTGTCAAAACCAAACAAACATGCATGGTGTTCAGCGACAGCTCCTCCGATAGCGTTCTTTCCGATACAAACGGCGGCTCTTTTTTCAGAAAAGCCATCATCGCTTCTTCCAGGGCCATTTCAACGTCGATTTTTTCTGCTCGGTAAATAAAAGCAAAAACGCCCATAAACGCAATGATCAAAACGATTCCGACCAAGATCATATTGGTAAGAATAAACCTCAGCTTCAGTTTTTTAATCATCGGTGTTTCGCGCCTCCATTTTATAGCCAAGCTTTTTCATTGATTGAATCTCGGTTTTCGCGCCGACAAAATGCAGTTTTTTACGCAAAAAAGAAACGTATGCTTCCACGTTATTATCTCCTGCGTCGGAATCATAACCCCAAACCTTGGTGATCAGCTCCTCTTTGGAATGGATCGCATCGGGATAGGAAAGAAAGATCTTCAGCATTTCCGCTTCCTTAAAATTCAGCCGGATACTTTTTCCCGTTTTTTCGCAGAAAAGCTCCGAGGTGGAAATACGAAAACAGATATCTGCAAAGCGAAGCTCGTCCAGAATCACCTCGCCGCGTCTGCGCGAAAGCACACGGATCCGCGCCAAAAGCTCATCGGGAGAAAAAGGTTTTGTCATATAATCATCAGCGCCCGCATCAAGCCCTTTGACTTTATCGGAAACGGAGGAACGCGCGGTCAACATCAGGATAGGCGTATCGATTTTATCCGCTCTCAACGCGGAAACCACTTGAAACCCATTCATTTGCGGCAACATGATGTCAAGGATAATACAATCGTAAATACCGCTTTTGGCAAAATCATAGCCGTCTTTTCCGTCGTAAACCACGTCTGTCATATATTTTTGTTGCACCAATATTTCTTTCAAAGCGTCAGCCAGACGTCTTTCATCTTCCACGATCAAAATACGCATAAAAATCTCCTCCTTATCGCCCTACCATATATTATATATGATTTTCTCCTTTTTTTCAATCATTGTAAGCATTGAAACTGAAAAAATACTGAAACGCCTTTTTCAGCTTTTTTTCAGTATCTGTTGCTACAATAAGGCCAAGAACTTGAAAGGAGAATGCCATGCCTTCCGATATTCTTATTTTTCAGCGCGTAGAAAAGAAATATCTGTTAACGGAAGAAAGCTACCGACGATTGCGGGAAAAGCTCCGTGATCGCCTCAGCCATGACATCTATGGGAAAAGCACCATCGGCAGTCTGTATCTGGATACGCCCGATTTTCGTTTGATTCGAAATTCGATCGATGCCAAAGAATACGAACTGAAGTACAAGGAAAAGCTTCGTCTTCGTTCCTACGGAACACCGACGGAAAACACACGCGTCTTTTTGGAGATCAAGAAAAAATATCGCGGCATCGTTTATAAGCGGCGCGTTGCCATGAAGCTTAGTGATGCGATGCGGTATCTGAAAACGGGCGAAAAGAACGTGGACGGTCAGATCATGAAAGAGATCGACTATGCGATGCGCATCTATGAAAATCCGAAGCCTGCGTGTGCCGTTTTTTATGAGAGAGAAGCTTTTTACGATAAAGAGTTTCCCTCCTTACGATTGACGTTCGACCGCAACGTGCGTTACCGTACCGATGATCTTGATCTTACCAAAGGTACTCACGGCACGTCGATCCTTTCGCCCGATG
This sequence comes from uncultured Lachnospiraceae bacterium, assembly GCA_964466625.1. GTDB lineage: Bacteria > Bacillota > Clostridia > Oscillospirales > CAG-272 > QALR01. The sequence goes on from CAYXQF010000076.1 coordinate 2,730, forward strand.
CCGTTTTGATGGAGATCAAAACAGCAGGCGCGATGCCTCTTTTTCTGGTAAACACATTAAATGAGCTAAAAATCTATCCCTCTTCGTTTTCCAAATACGGCACGGCATTCGCTGACATCACAAAACAAAAAGCAGAAATTCAAAAAGGAGAATTTATCTATGTCTGAAATATTCACATCTATCTCAAACGGCACATTCACCGCCGGCACGTATCTTGCTTGCACGGCAACCGCCCTTCTTTGCGGTGTGATCTGTGCGCTCGTTTCCACCTATCGTTCCCATGTGACCAAAAGCTTTTTGGTTGCATTGATTCTGCTTCCTGCCATCGTGGAAACCGTCATTATCATGGTCAACGGTAATGTCGGCACAGGCGTTGCCGTGATGGGCGCCTTTTCTCTCGTGCGTTTCCGCTCCGTTCCCGGAAAAGCCAAAGACATCGTTTCCATCTTTCTTGCCATGACAGCAGGTCTTGCCTCAGCGGCAGGATATATCGGCATTGCACTTCTTTTCACGATCCTTGTCTGTCTTGTCATGTTCCTTGTTATGAATATCCGCATTTCTTCGGAAAACACCCTTGAGCTCCGCATCACCGTTCCCGAATCCATGAATTTCAGCGGCGCTTTTGATGACATCTTTGCAAACTACACAAAAAATCACCGTCTTATCACCGTGAAGACCAGCGGCATGGGAAGCCTCTATAAGCTCTCTTACCGTGTAACGCTCAAAACGAGTGAAAATTTAAAAGAATTTCTCGATGAAATTCGCACGCGCAACGGCAACTTGGAAGTAGCATTGATGGAATCCTTCGAAAAGGGGGACGAACTTTGAAACGCTATCAGATCTACGCCGCGGCACTTTTATCCGCGGCGTTTCTTTTTTCTTCCTGTGCCGATAGTGGCACCGAAAAGCCAATCGGCACCACGACCGCCGATACGTCCGTGATCATCAATACGGAAGAGATCGACCTCGGGTTTTCCAACCGTGATGAAAATGCAGAATATTCCGTAAGTTCTGCCACGTCCGTCGTTTTTTCTGAAAACAGTGCCACGATCACAGGCACGGGTACGGTGCAATCCGAAAACACCGTCACCATCAGTCAAGAAGGAACGTATATCCTTTCGGGCGCGGCAAGCAATATGCAGCTCATCGTAGATGCGGATAAAACCGCAAAAATACAGATCGTTTTAAGCGGCCTTTCACTCACAAACAAGGAAGGCCCTGCCCTCTATATCCGCACGGCGGACAAAGTATTTTTAACTCTTGCGCAAGGCACGGAAAACACTCTCTCTGACGGCGACGACTACACGATCACCGACGAAGACACCACGCTCGATGCGGCGCTTTTCAGCAAAGAGGATCTCACCATCAACGGTAGCGGTGCGCTCACCGTCAGCGGTAACTATAAACACGGCATCGTTTCCAAAGACGATCTTGTGATCACAGGTGGCATTATCAACATCACCGCGCAAAAGGTCGCTTTGAATGGAAAAGATTGTGTCAAGATCGCGTCTGCCGACATCACGCTTAGCGCAGGCACCGACGGAATCCGTTCTGACAACACCGAAGACAGCACACGCGGCTACGTTCACATCAGCAGCGGCACCGTGGATATCACCGCAGGCAATGACGGTATCCAAGCAGAAACACTTCTTTCCGTAGAAAACGGCACGGTCAAGATCCAAAGCGGCGGAGGTTCTGCCAACGCTTCCACAAAATCCGACGGTTCCTGGAATAATATGTGGGGCGGTTGGGGTGGCTTCGGCGGATATAATACTTCTACCTCTACGAATGAAGAATCCGCAAAAGGGCTGAAATCCACGTCTTCCATTCTGATCACAGGCGGCAATGTCACCATTGATTCTTCCGACGACGCACTCCATGCAAACGGGGATATTCAGATCGTGGGTGGCAGACTCACGCTCACTTCGGGTGACGACGGTATCCATGCGGACAGCACCCTCAAAATCTCAGGTGGTGAAATCAACATCACAAAAAGCTACGAAGGCTTGGAGTCCGCAGAAATTCTGATCGCGGGCGGGAAGGTCACGCTCGTTGCTTCCGATGACGGACTCAACGCGGCAGGCGGCAATGATTCTTCTGCACTCGGCGGGCGTCCGGGCATGGGTATGTTTGAAAACTCCACAGGCTCCATCACAATATCAGGTGGCTATCTCCTCGTTGATGCGGCAGGTGACGGCATCGACTCCAACGGTGCGCTCACCGTAACGGGCGGTATCACGCTCGTCAGCGGTCCCACCAACAGCGGAAACGGCCCGCTCGACTATGCTTCTACAGCCGATGTCAGCGGCGGCGTCTTGATCGCGGTCGGTGCATCAGGCATGGCGCAAAGCTTCACAAGCGCCGAAAATCAAGGGGCGATCTTCACTTCCACAGGAACGCAAAACGCAGGAAAAACACTTGCTCTTTGTGATGAAAACGGAAACATCGTCGTTTCCTTCACACCGAAAAAGGCATATCAGTGCGCAGTCATCACCGCGCCGAATATCCAAAAAGGAAACACCTACACGCTTCTTGTCGGTGCAGAAATTACCTCTGCTGATGAAAACGGTTACGCTGAAAATACCTCCTGCACAAGCGGCACCAAGATCACTGACATCAAAATGACTTCCAACGTTTACGGCTCATCAGGCGGCATGGGTGGCGGTTTCTCCGGTGGCGGCGGCATGGGCGGCAGACCGCGATAATAAAAAGCGCTTATCAAAGATAATCCCCCCGACAGACAAATCTGTCGGGGGGATTTTTGGTTTAATCAAGATTATTTTCATATTCTTTGGCGTCGATGATAAGCACTTTACATTTTGGGCAGCAATCACTTTCAATGCAGTGCATAGACATCGGTACTCCTAAATACAACGCATATTTTTCTTTGCTATTCGGAAGTGTACTGATTTTATGTTTTCGTTCACTCCAAATCATTGTTCCGCAATTCAAGTAACCATGAATCATTTCTGTATTACAATAAGGACATTTCATTTTCTTGTACCTCCTTCGCTAAATTCAAGTTTATCTCCATCATTTTTCCACACCAAAACTTACCTCAATACGCTCCGTACACACTCATAAATATCTCTTTTCGATATTAAAACCGTATTTTTTCCGTTCTCAAAGATTACTTCGCCGTCGCCTTCGGCAAGAGTAAGCTTTCGTTCGGTCAAAGGAAGCTCACCGCTTGGCTGATGACAGTCGCAAGAGCCGCGCCACCCGCACCCATCTTCCAAACGCTAACGAACAAAATATCCAAAACAACATTCACTGCCGCCGCAATGCTGATGAAGATAAACGGGTGTTTTGAGTCGCCCATACCGTGCAAGACTGCGCTGACAACATTATAACCGTAAATAAAGATCAACCCCATCGCGCAAACGCTGGAATATGCCAACGCTTCCGAATAGGATTCATCAGGTGTGTTCATAAGACCTAAAAGCGTTTCACGAAAAAACAAGACAGATGATGCTGATCACAACCGAGCAAATCACCAGAAAAAGACTCATCGTACTGATAAATTTACCGATCTCCTTCTTTCGTCCGGCACCGATGTATTGCGAAATAATGACCTGCCCCGCATTGGAAAAACCCATTGCGATAAACGTCATAAAAGCAGAAATATCACCGCCGACAGAAACTGCTGAAAGCCCGATGCCGCCCATCTCTCGCCCAACGACAGCCATATCCACCATGTTGTAGACCACCTGCAAAAGATTGGACAAAAAGAGCGGTAACGCGAAAACGATCAGTTGTTTTGTAATATTACCTTGCGTAAAATCCCGATTTTTTGAAGTCTTCGTCATAGTTTCTTCTTTTCCGATCATAAATTCCATATTATCATTATATCAAAGAATAGCGATATTTTCCAGTTTATTTTTCATAAAAAGACAATTCTTTCAAAAAAACGTTGACCTTTTTCTAATTTTTTTGTATCATATAAATAACAATAAAAAATTTCGCGTAAGCGAAAGGAAAGGTTTTTATCATGTTCAAAAAAATAATCGCAAGCCTCCTCGCGGCGTCCATGCTTCTTGCATTTGCGTCCTGCGGCGGAACCGCGGACGATACAACGACCGCAGCCACCACAACCGCAGCCACCACGACGGAAGCAACCACAACAGAACAAACAACCACCACCGAGCAAACCACAACAGAACAAACAACCACCACCGAGCAAACCACAACAGAACAAACAACGGCAGAAACCACCACACAAGACACTACAACCGAAGCCACCACTGCCGAAACCACCACAGAAGAAACCACCACAGCCATCGATCCTGCTTTGAAAGCGGCAAAAACGTTTGACGAAAACAATATCGTTCTTTCCTTCGCGGCATTGAGCGATATTCACATCGGCAACTTCAATGCGCTCGATGAATCCAATTTCAAAAAAGCGTTGCAAAAGCTTTCGGAATACGCAGCGAAAAACGATCCCGATGGCATTGACGCAATCATCGGTGTCGGTGACCTTACAGACGCTTACACAAACGATCAGTCCAAAAAAGCAGTTGAGATCGCCGCACTGAAAGCTGTTTACGAATCCGCTCTTGATCCGAACAAAGTTCCTTTCATCTATACACTTGGCAACCACGACCATGATTTCGAAAGCACCTCCAACGCAGGCGTCAATCTCGCAGGATTCCTTTCCCTCATGGGCAATGAAGCAGGTCACACACAGTATGACGTGGAATGCCCCGATTCCGCACATGGAAGCCGTCACGCTGTGATCGGTGATTATCACTTCCTTTTCGTAGAACCCATCACCTATGTATGTACCGGTGCCGATGCAACCGGCGCAAAATATTATCCCGAAACACTCGCATGGCTCGATGAGGAACTTGAAAAGATCACCACAGAAAACCCCAATCAGTACGTTTTCGTCATGACACACCCCATGATCTACGGTACCGTATACGGCAGTGATCTTCTCACAAGCAACATTTACTGGTACACCAAAGAGATCACCACCGTTCTTGAAAAATATTCTCAGGTCGTCACCTTCGGCGGTCACCTCCACTTCCCGCTGAACGATCCTCGCAGCATCATGCAGACCGCATTTACATCTCTCGGTTGCGCTTCTGTAAACTACATGGCTCTTGAAGCGGGAAGCTATGAGGGTCAAAATGGCACACAGATGGGGGACAGAACTGAATTTTCTCAAGGTCTTCTCTGCCAAATTGACACAAACGGCAATCTTCGCATCACACGCATGGACTTCTATAATGATACCACCATCGGTGAAGATTGGGTTATTTCTTATCCCACAGAAGATGGCGCACACCTCACAACTTACGGTAAAGATCGCGGCTTTGAAGAAAACAATAAAGCCCCTGCTTTCACAACCGTTAAAATGATCGCAGAAGGCGACAAGGGCAACAAAGTCACCATCGAATTCTTCGCAGATGACGATGAATTCACACATCATTATCAGATTCTCCTCAAAAATAAGAACACCGGTAAAGTTGTCAGAACCATCAATATTCTTTCCGACTTCTATCGTCACGGTAATTCCGATGATATGATGCAACCTCGCACCTTCTATCTCGGTCTTCTCAGCCAAGGAACACCCTATGAAATTACGTTTACCGCCTATGACTCTTGGGGTGCAAGCACACAACTTGTATTTGACTACAGCACCACCGGTACCGCACAAACCGTAGAAATTCCCCTTTCTTAAAATTTTCTCAAAAGAAAAATGTCCGTAAGCAACCGCTTACGGACATTTTTATCGTTATTTAAGCTTTCACAATACGGTTCTTTTCTACGAGATCACAAAGATGTCTGCCGACGTCTGCCATATATTTCATCGTAGTGGGAACAAGTTCATCGTTCATGGTCGGGGGAATCATCGCAGGAACGCTGAGTTCAAATGTAAAATCACCCATGTAATCAATCTCGCCAAGTGCTTTTGTCACTTCGTTCCAATCAATCTTGCCCAAATACGGCAAAAGGTGTTTATCCATACGGTAGTCATTATCATGCACATGAAGCGATTGCAATCTTTCATGACCAAGTGCGCGAATAAAATCCCAAGATTCATCATCACTTGCAGGAAGACCTACATGTCCGATATCCAAGCAAGCAATCATATATTCGCTGTCCAACGTATCCACATAACGAATAAATTCAGGAATCTTTGCGCAGGTATCAAAAGAGATCTGACCGCGAAGCAATTCTCTCTGAAACATATTCTCAACGCCGACTTTCACATTGTATTCTTTACAGATTGGGATCAAAGAGCGATAAAAGTCCATATTTTTTTCATAGATTTCTTCTTCATTGCCTTTATAAACAAAATGATGCAACGGATGAACCACCGCAACTTTTGCACCAAAGATACCGGAAATGGCAACAGAACGTTTAATGGCAGGAATAATGAATTCTTCATAAACACGAGGATCCTTCCAACCTGCAAAATTAAACGGCGCATGTGTTTGTGCAATGGAAAGTCCCTTCTCTTCCGTTAGTGCACGAATTTCTTTCGCTTTCGCAACATATTCATTTTCATCATTCAGAATATGATTCGGATCTTCCATATATTGCAAGCTATAATCAATGGAATCAAAGCCTGCATTTTTGCAAAGCTCCAATGCTTTTTCAAGACCAAATCTTTTTTCAAGATCATGAATGTTCATAACAAGTTTCATATTTTTGCTCCCCCACTTTCGGTTCTCAAACCTATTTTGCTTCATTATAGCATAGCGAAAATGAAAAAGCAATATTTCTTAAATATTATTTTTATCTCACTTTTAAGACATAAAAAACCATTGAAATTTTTTCAAAAAATTCAAAAAAAGGTATTGACATTTTCTTTTTAATAGTATATAATAGTTAATGTCGCAAGGGGACAGACACACAAAGTGCAGTTCTCTGGCGAAACAAACGCGAGAGTGGCGGAACTGGTAGACGCGCACGTTTGAGGGGCGTGTGGTTTTTCCA
>CAYXQF010000077.1:0-9393 GCA_964466625.1 uncultured Lachnospiraceae bacterium
GTCCTTATTGATATAGCAAGCTTCCGTGGAACGCATATACGGTACTGCGTAATGATTTTCCCCGAGCTTTCCTTCTTCCAGAAATTTCGGGATCATTTCTTCCATCGTCGGCCCGTCATAGCGAAGCTCGCTGCCGCCAAAGCCGTATTTTTCGCTGGCAAAAAGCTCGTCCAGCGGCACCACCGTGTTGTCACCCGTCATGTAGGTGGCAATGTGGTCGGGATATGTGATGCAGATGTTCGGCGTTTTCGCCATGGGAATATTTGTGATAACGTCGTTATAGATCTGACCGTAATCGGTATAAGGCTTCAGCGTCACGTGGATATTGGGATAAAGTGCTTCAAAATCGGCGATCGCCTTTTCATAGATGCGCGTTTGTGTAGCGTTCGTATCATTCTTTGCCCAAAACGTGAGCTCATACTCACGAGAGGTGTCAAACTCCTCAGGTAATACGAAAGCGTCCATGCGCTTGGCACCGTGGCAACCCGTGAAAACGGAAAGCACCACTGCGAAGATAAGAAATAAGGAAAAGATGCGTTTCAACCTTTCATACCTCCTCTCGCAACACCTGCCATAATTTTCTTACGGAAGATAAGGAAAAGCACGATCAGCGGCACAGAAATGACCACCACCGCCGCCATCATGGCAGGAATATTTTCTCTGCCGAAGCCGTTTTCGCGGATTTCCTGAATACCGTTGGAAACGAGGAAATATGCCTCGTTATCGGTGATGAGGCGAGGCCAAACGTAAGAGTTCCAACATTCGATGACCTTGAGGATCGTTACGGTGACGACCGTCGGGCCACAGATGGGAAGCGTCACCTTGAGAAGATATTTCAGATCCGAGGTGCCGTCCACCTTCGCCGCATAATAAAGCTCATCGGGGATCTGCTCAAAATTTTCTTTCAAAAGATAGATATAGAATACCGACGTGATCGACGGCAAGATAAGACCCGTGAAGGTATTTCTCAGATCAAGATTTGTGATCGTCATATAGTTTGTGATGATCACAAGCTCACTCGGGATCATCATCAAAGCAAGAAACAAGGTGAAAACAAGATTTTTTCCGCGGAAATTTAATCTCGCAAAAGCGAACGCCGCAGGCACGATGACCACGAGCATCAGCGCCGTCGTGATGACGGTGAAGATCAGCGTATTAAGAAAATATTTCGCCAAAGGAACAGCGGTAAACGCGTCGATATAATTTTTGAGTGTGGGGCTCGTGGTGATAAACTGCGGAATATATTCCGAGTTATACGCACCATAGCTCTTGAGGGAAGTCAGCACCATCCAATAAAACGGGAAAAGCACGATCAGCGCCCAAACAGCAAGAAGAAAATAGACCACGATCTTAAAGGCAATATTAGATGCCTTCGATCTTTGCGCGGTACGGTGTAAACTTTCAGATCGGTTCATTTTTTCCTCCTTTATTTATTGAAAACAAATTTTTTGCGGATCAGGAGATTGATGCAGGTGATCGTCAAGACGATAGCGAAAAGGACGATCGCCGCCGCCGAAGCGTAGGACGGATAACCGCCGCTATCACCGTACAGCATATCGTAGATATAACCAACGATGGTATTCATTTCGGAAACGTTCAGATTCGTGCCAAAGATCGCAACGGCATCGCTATATGCCTTGAAAGCACCGATGAAGCCCGTGATCACAAGATAGAAAAGCATCGGAGAGATCATCGGCAACGTGATCTTATAAAAAATGCGGAAGCGCGACGTGCCGTCGATGCGCGCGGCATTGTAGTAATCCTCCTTCACGGAAGCGAGCGCGCTCGTGAGCACAAGGATCTTAAACGGCATGACCACCCAAACGGTATAAATGCAAAGCACAAGCATTTTTGCCCAATACGGACCGTCAATAAAGTCGATCGGTCCTGCGCCGAAAAGCGCGAGAATGAGATTGGCAAGGCCGTCCGTATACGCCGTCTTTTTGAAAAGGATCATGAAGACCATGCCCACGGCAAGCGTATTTGTCACGTACGGCAGGAAATATACCGTCTGGAAAAGCTTGCGAAGCGCCTTAATGGAGCTGAGTCCCAAGGAGATGAGCAGCGCGATTCCTGTGGAAAGCGGCACGGTGATCAAAACGAGGATCAGCGTATTTTTCACAGCCTGCAAAAAATAAGGATCGTGTAAAATATAAGAATAATTATAAGTGCCAACGCCAAAATACGTCTGCGACGCGGAATTATAGCCTTCCTCAAACGAATAAATAAATACGTCGATCAAAGGATAAACCATAAAAACGCCGAGGAAAAGGATCGCCGGCAAAAGATATAGCCAGCCTTTGAATTGGTTTTTATCCATAAAAATACGCACCTCCGAACCTTCCGCCGTGAAAAACACGCGGAAAAACCATTATATGTCTATTATAGCACACTCACCCGTGCGGTGCAAGCAAAACAAAAAAACTTCCCGAACAAAAAATTCGGGAAGTTTCAGACTCAAGAAAGCACGGTGAGCTTCACAAGATAGGTATCAAAAAGTTTCATGGAAAGATAAAGCTTATAACTTTCCCCCGTGAGGATCTCCTCGCGGACAAGCGTGCTGTTATTGGCTTCATCAAGAAGATAAAATTCCGCCTTCACGCCGTTTGCCGAGGAAAGTCCGCAGATATCCAGACATACGGTTTCCATAGGTGCCTCATCTTCATCTTGATAATGCGTGAGGAAGATCGCGCAGTCTGTGTCATTTGTCGCGGCGCAGGTATAGATATGGCCGTTTTGCGCATCGGTCTTCACAGATTCACCAAGACGGCGAAGCTCCTTGAACTGATAAAACGCATAGTAGCCTTTGCGCGGTTCCAGCGTTTCGGTATCAAAAAGACCGCTCATACCACAAGGGCGCGCATCATAATACATAAACATGGCAAGATCGCTCGCCTGTCCGACACACATGGAGCCGGCAATGAAAGAAGCCCCCTTGAGTCCGCGTTCCATGCGAAGAGAATAGTTCCATTCTTCTCTCAGCCAACCGCGGATATAATTCCATTCATTCAAAATAAGCTCAGGAACTTGCAAATCAAACATTTCAAGCGATGCTTTTGCCATTTCCACAGCGACGGCAACCTCTTCGGGGCGTTTATAATAACGATGGAAGGAATAAAAATCAAAGGGCAAATTTCTTTCCTTGACAGCTTTCAAAAAGGCAAGCTGCAAAGGTCCGTGCTTGGGCGCTGTGAAAGCAGGGCCGCCGATCTTGAGATGCGGAAAACATTTTTTCAGATGCGTTGCCGCCACAGCGTAAAGTTCAATAAATTCTTCATCTGTTCCCTGCCAGCAAGGATTTGTGCCGTCCGCATTGCAGCAGTCAGGCTCATTCCAGATTTCCCAGTATTCGATATCATAAGTAAAACCGTTTGCCCAGCCTTCGGTATAGTGGCGAATGATATGCTCGCAGATACGCGCCCATTTTGCATAGTCGCGCGGTGGATACGTGCCAAATTTGAAGCCATGCTCAATGGAAGCGCCGAGACGATAAAAAACCTTTGTGCCTGCGGCAAACGTATTTTTTGTATACATATCGGTCGGCTCAAAAAGGTAAGATGCGGGATCATTTTCATCGGCATCGAAATCACGGAAGATACGATGCACGTCTACCGTATGCTCGCCGCCGTAAGCACTGTGAAAAGAAGCATCATGATTGCGTGCGTAAGGAATCTCTAGCGCCGCATAATCAGGAAAATTCGTCGTGCCGCGCTCACTCATTCCGTGTGGACCATTGTTGACTGCATTCATCGGCTTGATCTTCCCTTGTTTGCAGGAAAAATCCACGTTTATGGTATTCATAAAATATCCTCCCATATCGTTTCGTTGCCTTTATTATAAAGGATAGCACGAAAATTGTCAATTCTATTTGGCTCTTGAAAAGAGAAAAACTTCATGCTATAATAAAGAAAAACGAGTGTGATCAAGGAGTCATCATGAAAAAGATCGAGATTTTATGTCAAAAAGCATTGGAAAGCGGCGCTTTCGAGGTTGCGGCGATTCCGACGCAAAACGTTAAGGTTTATCAGGAAGTTCGTGACATCTGCAAGAAAAATACCTGCCGTAAGTACGGCACTACATGGGCATGTCCGCCTGCTGTCGGCACGATCGAAGAATGTATCGAAAAAGTGAAAAAATTTGACACGATGATCCTTTTCACAGGCAAATATGAGCTTGAAGATTCCTTTGATTATGAGGGTATGGTGGAAGGCATGCACAAATTCAAGCTTCTCGCCGAGAAGTTCGAAAAGACGTTCGGGGAAGAGATCTCCGAATATCTGCTTTTTTCAAACGAAGGCTGCCATAAATGCGAAAAATGCACTTACCCCGATGCTCCCTGCCGTTTTCCCGACCGTCTGCACCCCTCGCTCGAAGGCTTTGGCTTCATCGTTTCCGAGCTTGCAAAAATGGGAAACATTCATTATATCAACGGTGCCAACACCGTCACGTATTTCGGCGCACTCTGCGTCAACAGCGACAAATGATAAGTTAAAATGGTTGAACGAAATTCGTTCAACCTTTTTTATTTTTCTTCGGTATATCTCGCCTCATTGTAGCGAGGAATCAGAGAGGCATCATCGCCTTCTCTGTAAAGCTTTTCACCAACCTCACTTGGTGTGAGCGACGCCGAAACGTTTTTATCTCTTTTGAAAACGTAGGACGCATATTCATAGCGGATCTTTTGCCGATCACTTGCGTTTTTCGGCAATTTCGGTGCCTTTCGATGCGTTTGCCCACCACTGCCCGTGCGAATTTCCACAAAAAATTTTCGTTCCTTCTTCCCTTCCAGAAAAACTTTATCTTGGGAAGTGGGCAAAAGTCCCACACGGTCAAGAAGTGCGCCCACACGGCGAAGAAAGACAGAAACGATCTTTTTTACGCCTGCAAAAAATGATCTATTTTCTTCTTTTCTGCCGATATGCCACACGATGCGCAAAAACAAAAAGACGAAAACCGCGGCCAAAATAAACACCACCGCTTGAAGAAGTTTATGCTTTTGCACAAATTCCAGCGAGAGCGCAAACGTGAAGATCGCACCGAGAACAGCATAAACAGCAAGGCGGATCTTTTGTGCCTTCGGAGAAAGTTTTTTCATTTTTCATCACCTCCGAGCATGATCACCTTCACGGTATTGCCAAAACGCTCAAGCAGCGAGATCTGTTCCGCGATTGCCGAATCGACATAAGTCGTCAGAATAAAAACTTCGCTGTGAGAAATTCCGCGTAAAATATCCGCAGACAAAATACTCGCAAACGAAACACCGTCGATGGCACGCATGCAAGCCATCGTGCGCAAAAGCTCTCTTTTGTGATGCTCACCGCCGCGCAAGGGGTAGATCACCTTTTTCTGACCGTCCACCGTACCGCAGTTGGCAGAAAAGGCACAAGTGCCTCCCATATCGAGCGCACGCACCAAAAACGAGGCGGCAAAGCGAAGCCCCTCCTCCATCACGTCCTCATAGCGGTCAAAGGAAATGCCCGAACTTTTCGGCAGATGAAAATTCTGATAGATATAATATTTGCAATTAGAAGAATATTCGTATTGATTGACCATAAACCGCGGAATCGCACCCACCGAGGTTCTGGCACTGGCTTTGAAATTGATCGAGCGAAATGGGTCGCCTGCGCTGTATTCGCGGATACCGCTCACCGAAAAAGGATCAAAAATAAGCTTTCTGCGAGAAAGTGCGTCACCCAGACGATAAGCGCCGAGAAGCGGCTCGCGAAGCTCTTCCAGCTTCGGATAAACGTAAAGCTCCGCAAAGGAATCCACGTATTTTTGTTCCCCACAGCGGAAAAACGAGACGGACGTCAGTTTATAATAGCCGCGATGCGTAGCAGTAATGGTGCTTCTTTTGGTGATCTTTTCAAAAGGTAAAAGATGAAATCGGCTGAAAAAATGCCGCATTTCACCCTTTTCCGCCGCTACGCTTCCGATCTGCAAGCCGCGATAAAAGTAGCTCTCCACATCAACGTAAAAAAGGAAAAACGGTGTGGGATTCACGATCGTTTCCACAAGCTCCACCGAGTCACCCTCGTAAACACATTCCTCCGCAAACCGCCGCTCATAGCGTAGGCGGTCAATGGCAAAACCGCGCAGATACCGCACGAGCCATACGGCGAGGAAACCGCCAAGCGCGATCAGCACGATGCGCGCAAGGATCGGGATCACGAGAAAAAGGAGTTCCAGTAATCGTTCCATCATCATTTTCGTCCGTCAAAAACGGTTTCTGTCGGCACGGGAACACTTTCCGTCACTTGCATAAGAATGCGAGCGGCGGAATTCTTTTTGAGCATTTCCGAGCTATTCAGGATCAGTCTGTGAGCAAGAACGGGCAATACCGCTTTTTTGATGTCATCGGGCAAAACGTAAGCGCGCGCTGCCGTCATCGCAAAGCCTTTCGCCACCATCAAAAGCGCAAGCGCCGCACGAGGTCCTGCACCAAGGATCACGCCCGGCATTTCGCGCGTTCTTTCCACAAGTGCTGTGATATATTCCAAAAGATCGTCATGGCAATAAATTTTCGCGGTTTCGTCCATTGCCGCCAAAACGTCAGCAAGCGTCACCACAGGCGCATTACCGACGACACCTCTCTTTTCACCAAAACGGCGAAGGATCTCCACACCACTTTTGAAATCCGGATATCCTACTGCAGTCTTGATCAAAAAACGGTCAAGCTGTGCTTCGGGAAGCGGATACGTACCCATGCTTTCCAGCGGATTTTGGGTAGCGATCACCATAAAGGGCGCCTCCAGCGCATACGTTTTTCCGTCGATCGTCACGGTGCGCTCTTCCATACATTCGAGAAGTCCTGCTTGCGTTTTCGGCGTGGCACGGTTGATCTCGTCCGCCAAAAGAACGTTTGCGAAGATCGGACCGCGCAAAAATTCAAACTCGGAGTGTTTCATGTTAAAATAATTGATACCCGTCACGTCAGAAGGAAGCAGATCGGGGGTAAACTGAATCCGCTTGAAAGCTCCGTCGATGCTTGCCGCCAAAGCGCGCGCGATCATCGTCTTACCCGTGCCGGGAACGTCCTCGATCAAAATATGACCGCCGCAAAAAAGGGTGATGATCACAAGATCAAGAATTTCGTCCTTACCCGTGATGGTTTTTTTCATATTTTCTTTTATCGCTTGATAGGTGGCAAATGCCCGCATCTTCATTTCCTCCGCAATCGTTTTATCATTTTTATTATAGCATAAGGAAAGATCCCGTCAGATCTCCCTTGCGAGTCCATCTCGGCTGACAGTCGGCTGATCGCACGCCGTCGGCAGGGACGCAAGCCAATGCGTCGTGACCACTTCAGGCGCGGACATATCAAAAGTCACGACACGGCCGCCGCGGCAAACGTCATCGTGATAGCTTCCCGAGGAAAGCTTTCCTGCATAGCCGAGCAAGATCCCGTCATAAATTCCGACGTGATTGATCGTGTGCGAATGTCCGAAAACAGCGATGCGAACGTCACCCATATCTTTGAGCGCACGGAAAAATCCCTTGTCATTTTTAAGAGAGGTCACCGCACCGACTTCATTCTCCAAGCCACACAAAACTTGCATTTTTTTCGTTTCAGCAAATGGGATATGAGAGCAGACAAGCGCAGGAACCGCAATGCCGCCGTTTTCTCTTTTTCTTTTGTCCGCTTCTTTTTGATACCAATTGATCTGCTTTTGTGTCACGCCTTCCCAGCCATTCTCATTGATATCCCCCGTATCCAAAGCATAGATCATGAAAACAACGCGATCAACTTCATTTGCATAAACGGGAAGCGCATAATTCATCGGGCGTGCCACTTCAAAATTTTCATCGGAAGCATCAATGACTGCGTTATAGCATTCATCATACTGGGTATACATCGCATACGTTTCCTCTGTGAAAGGATCATGATTGCCGTTCACCGTCGCCCAAGGGATCGCATGTGCGGTCAAGGGCGAGATGAAATGCGCCCATGCTTCTCCCGGAATATGATTGTTCGTATCCATATCGCCGTCGATGATGACGAGATCGGGCTTTGCTCGCCCCACCAGCGTTTCCAGCTCCGCACGCGCCTCTTCCCATTGTTCATGATTTTCACATTGCGGATCCGCCACGACCAAAATCGTGAATTTACCGTCTTTTCCGCATCGTAATTGCTTATTTTTCATTTTTCTTATTCCTTTTTCAAAAAACGAAACGCTGATTTTTATTCTTCAAAGCAATCATAAGCTTCCAAAATACATTTGCCGATCGCATATAAGAATTTCATCGCTTCCAAGCGAAGCGAAAGTGGTGCGCGCAAAAGTCGAGTATCTTTTTCAAACGATCTTCTTTTGCTTTGCGGCAGGAAAATATTACCTGCTTCAAATGTGAAATATCCTTTATAATCAATCGCCAAAAGACCATGCATCAAAGAATCCAGATTCAATGTTCCGAAAAATGGCGCCATATGAGAATCTTCATTTTCCATATTATCCTGCACGTGAAGAGCCATCACGTGGCTACCCAAAATCTTCAACGCCTCGTCTTGCGGCATATCCTGCATATTTCCGTGTCCGGTGTCCCACACAGCATGGAAAAGCGGGTGATCCACATACTCGATCATAGCAAGCAGATCCGGCGCATTGTCGATCCAATAAAGATTATCCACGCACATCTTATTGAAATTTTCCACCAAAATATTTACACCGTATTTTTCAGCATGATGAAGCAACGGCATAAAAAATTCTTTATTTTTTTCAAACGTTTCCTCTTTGCTAAGTCCCTGGATATAGCCCGAATGGACCACCAGACTTGGGATCTCCAACGCATGGCAAGCATCAATGCAAGCGATCGTGTCAGCAATAAATGCCTCATTATCTTTGACGATCGGTTTGCCCATCGGCGCATGAGATTGCACGAAACGCACGCCGAGTAGGTCTGCTTTCTTGCGGATATTTTCAATATATTCAGTAGCATTTGCGCTATAGATTCCCGTTCTTCCGCTATAGTCCGAACCAAAATTATAGTCAAGATAGCGAAAACCTGCCTCTCGAAGATATTCCATAGCAATTTCAAGAGAAGGAACGTAACCGCCCAAATCCCCTGTGGTTGTCGCAAGTTTCATAAAAGCAATACCGTCCTTTCATCGACAAATATCAGCAAGATCCTCATCGGTGATACCGAGAATTTCCGCAAGAATATCAGCATTTTCATAAAAATCATGCGCTTTATTGTCATGAGAATCACTACCGAAAGTAAATTTACAGCCACATTCCTTTGCCAAAGTGAACATACGGATATGACAATCATTGGCAATATCTTCAGGCGTCATCCCCTTTGAATATGCCATATTAAGCTCAAAAGCAATTCCTTTTTCTGCCGTTTTATCAAAAAGATGTTTAAAGGTGTCATCAGAGATCATATTGATGAGAACAT
>CAYXQF010000078.1:0-9383 GCA_964466625.1 uncultured Lachnospiraceae bacterium
CTCCAGAATTGCGTTCACCGTTTCCTCGCAGATCGACTCCCGTACCATCATTGATACGCAGGGTGCGGAAAAACTGATCGGCCGAGGCGATATGCTCTTTTCTCCTGTCGGCTCCTCAAAGCCGATCCGTGTGCAGGGCTCCTTCGTTTCCGAAAAGGAGATCGAAGAGATCGTAAACTTTGTGAAATCCCAGTCCACCGAATGTTCTTATTCGGGTGACGTGATCGAACAGATCAATAAAGCCGCAGAAACCTGCGGACAGAAAAAAGGAAAGGGCAGTGCGGCGGCTACCGCGGCACCTGCTTCCGACCATGCAGACGAGGGCGAGGACGTGGATCCGATGCTCGACGCCGCGATCGAGCTTGCTGTGGAATCGGGTAAGATCTCCACGTCGCTCATTCAGCGCAGACTTTCTCTGGGCTATGGCAGAGCGGCAAAGCTTATCGACGTGATGGAACGCCGCGGCATCGTCAGCAAGCCTGACGGTCAAAAACCTCGTACGGTTCTGCTCTCTTCTGAGCAATATTTGAATATGAAAACAAAAACGACCGACGGCGCCGAGGAAAGCTCGGACGAGCAAGCGTGATCGGGCGGTCAAATGTACATTCGGCAAAGACCGAATGCCGGAAAGGACTTTTATTTAGATATTATGGGAAAACTAATTGTTATTGAAGGGCTTGACGGCTCTGGAAAATCTACGCAGGCACCGCTTTTGGCGGAAGAACTGCGCAATCAGGGAAGAGATGTTCGCGTCATCTCTTTCCCGGACTATGAAAGCGACTCCTCTGCCCTTGTGCGTATGTATCTCGCCGGTGATTTCGGCGCAAAGCCTGATGACGTGAACGCATATGCGGCATCTTCGTTCTATGCGGTGGATCGCTATGCGTCCTATATGAAAAATTGGAAAGAATTTTATGAGAAAAAGGACAGCATCGTGATCGCAACGAGATATACTTCCTCCAACGAGATCCATCAGCTTGCCAAAATGGCGCGCGATGATTGGGCAAATTTCATCGAATGGGCGGAAGATTTCGAATACACAAAGCTTGGGATCCCGCGTCCCAAGGTGGTGCTTTTCCTCGATATGAAATATGAGATCGCCATGGAGCTTGTGGCAAAACGCAGTGCGGTGACCGGTCAAGAAAAGGATATCCATGAGCTTGACAGCGATTATATGGAACGCTGCTACAGAGCGGCAACTTACGCTTCCGATCACCTCGGCTGGACGGACATCGTTTGCTATGAAGGCAGAGAACCGCTTCCGCAGGAGGAGATCACAGCGAAGATCTTTGAAGAGGTTACAAAAATTCTCGATATTAAGTAATTTGGGAGAAGCTTTATGAAAAAAGTAATTTTGTTTTTTGCAAACGGCACGGAGGAGATCGAAGCGCTGACAGCGGTGGATATTCTCCGTCGCGCAGGCGCTGAGGTGACACTTGCAGGTGTTGGCGGCACGGAGCTTTGCGGCTCTCACGGTATTCGTGTGATCGCGGATATGACCGCGGAAGAAGCAGCAAAAGAAAGCTACGATATGGTTGTCGTTCCCGGCGGTATGCCCGGCACGAACCACCTCGATGAAAGTGACGCGGTGGATACGGTGCTTGGAAACGTGAGCGCAAACGGCGGTTTTCTTGCGGCGATCTGTGCAGCCCCCCTTGTTCTCGGAAAAAGAGGTTATCTTGCGGGAAAGGAAGCGATCTGCTTCCCCGGCTTTGAAGGATATCTCACGGGTGCTGTGATCTCCAAAAAGAGAGTTTGCCGTGACGGCAAGGTGATCACCGCGGCAGGTGCCGGTGTGGCGCTTGACTTTGCACTCATGCTGACCGAGGCCCTCTATGGTGAAGAGAAAGCGAAAACGCTTCGCGCGTCTGTGCTTGCCGACTGATTTATTGTTTTTTCGAAAGGAGCGATGCTTATGTACGAGATTCGCAAACATAAGATTGATATCCGAAAAAATTATCTTGCACGCCGTGAGGCACTCTCCCCTGAGGTCCGCGCGGCGCGCGATGCCAAAATCTGTGCGAATATCCTTTCTGCGGCAACGTACCGCTATGCGGATATCGTGCTGATGTATTATCCCGTGAAAAAAGAAGTGGATCTTTTACCTCTCTTTCATGCGGCTGTGGCGGCAGGGAAGCAGGTGGCATTTCCGAAATGTGATGCGCAGGATCATTCGATGGTCTTCTATTTTGTAAATTCCGAAGAGGATTTTGAAGAGGGTGCCTATGGGCTTTTTGAGCCGAAAACGAGCCTTCCCCCCTTCATTCCTGCCGAAGCGGACGGAAAAAACGTGCTTTGCATCGTTCCTGCCGTCGTCTATGACAAGCGTGGCTATCGCATCGGTTATGGCGGCGGTTATTATGACCGCTTCTTTGGAAAATTTAAGCTTGCCTCCATCGGTGTGGCTTATGAAGATTTTATTTTGAAGTCTGTGCCGCACGGAAGATTTGATATTTCCGTGGACGTGGTCATCAGCGAAAGAGGCTTTTATGCCGACAAATAACAGGCGGAACAATCCGTTTACCTTAGCGCCCGCGCTGACGTTTGTCGTGTTGGCGCTTTTTATTGTTTTCGGCTTTTTTGACGTGACGAACCACATCGCGATCGCTGTGCTGACGGCGATCACGTTTCTTGGTGTGATGATCGCGTATCTCTTCTTCAGAGGAAACCTTTTGCTTCGGATCCCAAACAGAAAAATTTCGGGGGAAGCGCTGTGGCTCTCTCTTTTTGCGGCGCTTGCGATGATACTTTTTTCTTCACTTTGGCGTTTCGGTGTTTTACATAACAGCGCGTACACGCCGCAGGCGGCGCCCGATTCTCTTGGTCAGGGGATCTTGATGGTGTTCACGCTTGCGGCAGTGCCTGCGATCTGTGAGGAATATTTTTTCCGCGGCATCGTGATGCTGGAATATCGTTTTGCCGGCGTTTTCGGCGCGGTTTTCATGTCGGCGCTTCTTTTTGCTGTGGCACATCTTTCCTTTACGATGTTTCCACTGTATTTTTTGAACGGCATCGTTCTTGCACTGGTTGTTTTTCTTTCGGGCGACGTGAAAATGGCGGTGTTCTCTCATTTTTTATATAATCTTTTCGTGCTTTTCTCGGAGCGGCGCATCTATCTGATGACGCTGGACGGAGAAAGCCGTGTGTTATTCATTCTTTTGTTCGGTGTGCTGTTTTTGCTTGCGCTGTTTGCGTTTTTCCGCATGGCGGCGCTTCTTCTCGGCACACGCAAGCAGGACGAGCCTCCCGTTCGCGTTCCGAAAGGAAAAGGCTTTTGGGTCTTTTCGGATATCGTGAGCACGCCGAGCCTTTGGCTTTTGGTGATCTGTTTTCTCGTTTTTGCCCTTCTTGATATTTTTCTTTGAATGAAAAAAGAACCTTCGTTGCAAAATAAGAAAAAATGCAAACGGAGGCAGTTATGCGATTCGGCAAAATTATTGGCATCTCTTTTGTGATCTCTCTTGTGTTATCGCTTGCGGTGATCTTCATCGCAGGGGACGTTTTCGCTCTCACATCGGAAAAGGGGGAAATCTCTCTTGTCATTCCCGAGGGGGCAAAAAGAGATGACGTGGCGGATATTTTGAAAAAAGAAAAGCTTGTTCGCTTTCCTTTGATCTTTCAGCTCTATGCTCGTTTTCGCGGCTGGGGTGAGGAATATCTTGCGGGGGAATTTACGCTTGACCGTGCGATGAGCTATGATGAGCTGCATCTTTCGCTTTCCCCGAAGAAAAATTCCCGAACACAGATCAAGGTGACGATCCCCGAAGGGTACACCACCGATGAAATTATCAACCTTTTTGTGGAAAAAGGGATCGGTACAAGGGAAGGCTTTGTGGATCTGATTCAAAACGGAGGCAATTTCGGTTATGATTATCTTTCCGAGATTCCTGCGGTGGAGGGAAGAGCTTATCGGCTGGACGGCTATCTTTTTCCCGATACCTATTTTGTTTATGCGGATTCGAGTGAAACGGAGATTCTTACGAAGCTTTTGCAGAATTTCGACCGCAAATTTGATGAAAAATTGCGTCTGGAGGCGATCTCCTCAGGACTTACCGTAGACGAAGCGGTACGCCTTGCGTCTATTATTGAGGCAGAGGCATATTACCGCGCCGACATGACGAAAATTTCTTCGGTTTTCAGAAACCGACTCGGCAGCAAACGATATACCTTTCTTGAAAGCGACGCGACCGTGAAATACGCGAAAGAGATCGCAGGGGATATGACGCCGCCGACGAGCGAAGATATTAAAAATTTGGACAGCCCTTATAACACCTATCGGTATAAAGGTCTGCCGCCGGGAGCTGTTTGCTCACCCGGTCTTGATGCGATCACGGCGGCAATACGGCCTGCCGATACGGATTTTTACTATTTTGTTTCCGCAAAAGATAAGACCACGATCTTCTCCCGTACGTACGCGGAGCATCTCGCGGCGATCGAAGCTTGCAGAAACTCATGATATTTTGACTTGGAGGAACTTTTATGATTGAACTTTTGTCACCCGCGGGCAATTTTGAAAAAATGAAGATGGCGTTTCTATACGGTGCCGATGCGGTATATCTTGCATATAACCGCTTCGGTATGCGTGCGGCGGCGGATAATTTCACGCTGGAAGAGCTGAATGATGCCATCGGTTATGCGCATGAGAGAGGGAAGAAGATCTATTTGACATTGAACACCATGCCCCGTGAGCATGAATATCCCGAACTCATCGAATTTTTGAAAAAGCTTGCCGTGCTTCCGAACGGTGCGCCCGACGCGGCAATCGTGGCGGATATCGGCGTCATGACGCTTGTCAAGGAGCTTTTGCCGAAAACAGAATTGCATATTTCAACACAGTCGGGTGTCGTCAGCTCTGCGGACGCGATCGCATGGCAGAAGTTTGGCGCGACACGCGTAGTGCTTGCGCGCGAGCTTTCTTTTGCCGAGATCCGTGAGATCCGCAAAAATATTCCTGCGGAACTGGAAATTGAAGCTTTCGTTCACGGCTCGATGTGCGTTTCTTTCTCGGGCAGATGTCTGCTTTCCAATGCGCTCGTCGGCAGAGATGCCAACCGCGGTGCCTGCGCACAGCCTTGCCGTTGGAGCTACACGATCCGCGAAGAAAAGCGTCCCGATATGCCGCTGCCGATCGAAGAACACCCCGACGGCACGTTTATCATGAGCTCCAAAGATATGTGCATGGTCGAACACGTTCCCGAACTGATTGAAAGCGGCATTACGTCCTTTAAGATCGAGGGCAGAATGAAGAGCGCCTACTATACGGCTGTTGTCACAAACGCCTATCGCGCGGCGATCGACGGCTACATAAAGGACGGCGAAAATTATCGCTTTGATGAATGTTGGCTTCGCGAGCTTGATTCTGTCAGCCACAGAGAATATTGCACCGGTTATTATTTTGATTCTCCGATGGAAAACGCGCAGATCTGCACACAGCCCGGTTATCTGCGTGAAAAATCGTATCTTGCCGTTTGTGTGGATTACGATAAAGAAACAGGTGTTGGCAAATTCGTTCAGCGCAACAAAACAAAAGTTGGCGATGCGGTCGAGATCATCACCCCCGGCAAGCCCGGACGCGGTTTTACGGTTCTTTCTATGAAAAACGCAAACGGCGAAGACGTGGAAAGCGCACCGCACCCCTTTATGGAATTCACGGTTCCTGTTCCCTTTGAGGTTCACGCCGGCGATATTCTTCGCGGTGCCAATTGAGACTATGCAAAGGCTCTGCCCTTGACCCGGCAGGACGCTGTCCTTGCAACCTGCCAAAGGGGCGCACCCCTTTGGAATCCCACGTGTGGGGAAAAATGTAAAGTGCGCGTTTTCTTATGTTTGGCTTGCTCAAAATATAATTCACCGTCGACAAGAGCGCACTGCAGAGCAGAGCGATCTCTTGCAGGCGTTCGAATCTCTCTTTGCCACTTTTTCTTTCTGAAAGAGAAAGTGGACGTAAAATGCGTTTTTTACCGATTTTTTGCAAAAAAATATTGCAAATATCATAGTATCGTGATATACTTAAAGTGTAAAATTATAGTAAAGGATAGGTGTTAACCAATGAACTACAACAAAATGAATATTGAAGACATTGACGTTGCCGGCAAGAGAGTTCTTGTAAGATGCGACTTCAACGTACCGCTCAAAGACGGTGTGATCACCAGCGACAAGAGAATTGTGGAAGCTCTCCCCACCATCAAATATCTCCTTGGCAAAGGCTGCAAAGTGATCCTCTGCTCTCACATGGGCAAACCTCACAATGTTCTTACCGAAGGTTTCGGTCTTACCAAGAAAGAAAAGAAGAAAGTGGAAGCTCTTCCTGTCGAAGAACAGGCAGCTGCAAAAGCAGAACTTCTCGCAAAAGCAGGCAAAGACAGAACCAAACTCAGCTTGAAACCCGTTGCTGACCGCCTCAACGAATACCTTGGCGGTAAAGTTGCATTCGCTACCGATATCGTTGGCGAAGATGCAAAAGCAAAGATCGCTGCGATGAACGCAGGCGAAGCTGTTCTTCTCGAAAACATTCGTTTCGATGCAAGAGAAGAAAAGAACGGCGAAGATTTCTCCAAAGAACTCGCTTCTCTCGCTGAAATCTACGTAAACGATGCATTTGGTACTGCTCACCGCGCTCATGCTTCTACAGCAGGTGTTGCAGCATTCCTCCCCGCAGCTTGCGGCTACCTCATTCAGAAAGAAATCGGCGTAATGGGCAAAGCTCTCGAAAACCCCGCTCGTCCTTTCGTTGCTATTCTCGGCGGTGCAAAGGTTTCTGACAAACTCAACGTTATCAACAACCTCCTCACCAAAGTTGATACCCTCATCATCGGTGGCGGTATGGCTTATACCTTCCTCGCTGCTAAGGGTTATTCCATCGGTACCTCCCTCTTCGATGCAGAAAAGGTTGATTATTGCAAAGAAATGATGGCAAAAGCAGAAGAAGCAGGCGTAAAACTTCTCCTCCCCATCGACACTGTTATCGCTGCTGATTTCCCGAACCCCATCGATGCTCCCATCGACGTTGAAATCGTTTCCTCTGATGCAATCCCCGCTGACAAAATGGGTCTTGATATCGGTACTGAAACCAGAAAACTTTTTGCAGAAGCTGTTAAGAGCGCAAAGACTGTTGTTTGGAACGGTCCTATGGGCGTATTTGAAAACCCCACTTTGGCAAAAGGTACAATCGCTGTAGCAGAAGCTTTGGCTGAATCCGAAGCGATCACTATCGTTGGTGGTGGTGACTCCGCAGCAGCTTGCGAACAGCTCGGTTTTGCTGATCGTATCACCCACATCTCCACAGGTGGCGGTGCATCTCTCGAATTCCTCGAAGGCAAGGAACTCCCCGGAATTGCATGCCTTCTCGATAAATAATATCGTTTAAGAAACAGTTTGATTTTTGAGAAAAGAGGTATTAGTACAATGAACAAGGCAAAAAGAGCCGCAGTTATCGCAGGCAACTGGAAAATGAATATGACTCCCGCAAAGACCACCGCGTTTATGAATGAACTCGCTCCCAAGGTTGCAGGTCTTGACGATTGCAAAATCGTTCTCTGCGTTCCTTTCGTTGATATTGCTGCTGCTGTTGAAGCAACCAAAGGCACTAACATCGAAATCGGCGCTGAAAACGTACACATGGAAGCAAAAGGCGCATACACCGGTGAAATTTCCGGCGAAATGCTCGCAGAATGCGGCGTAAAATATGTTATCGTTGGTCACAGCGAACGCCGTCAGTACTTCGGTGAAACTGACGTAACCGTAAACGGCAGACTCAAAGCAGGCATTGCAAACGGTCTTAACGTAATTCTTTGCGTTGGTGAAACTCTCACCGAACGCGAACAGGGCGTAACTTATGAAACTGTTGCAAGACAGACTAAGATCGCGCTCCTTGGCGTATCTGCTGAAGACCTCAAGAAAGTTATCATCGCATACGAACCCGTTTGGGCAATCGGTACCGGCAAGACTGCTACCGCTGCTCAGGCTGAAGAAGTTTGCGCACAGATCCGTGACGTTGTTGCTTCCCTCTACGGCGCAGAAGCTGCTGAAGCGATCACCATTCAGTACGGTGGTTCCATGAACGCAGCAAATGCAGCTGAACTCCTCTCCATGGAAAACATCGACGGCGGTCTTATCGGCGGTGCTTCCCTCAAATCCGACGACTTCACCGTTATCGTAAAAGCTGCTCAGGCGTAAATTGCAAAAAATATCCTCCGCTTCATGCGGAGGATTTTTGTTGCGAAGGCTCTGCCCTCGACCCGGCAGGGCGCCGCCCTGCACCCGCCCAAAGGGGCTTGCCCCTTTGGAATCCCGATGGTAGGAGTATTTTTTGGTCATTTAGTTGATTTCAAATTCAACAGCAATATATTTTTTATTGTCTAAGACACCAACTTCTTTTAAGAATCTGTATTTGCCGGCAGGCAATTTGCCGTATAACCATTCCCAGTCTATATCAAATATTACTTCGTTATTTTGATCTGGCAGATATCCGATATATGAAAACCCGTATTCTTCAATTACGGGTTCGATATCATACCAATCACCGTCAATTTGTTTTTCAATTTTGTACCAATCGCCGTAAAGATCTGTAGTGTTGGTAAGGTCTTTTATGATTACTTTGGCGCCAATAGGGGAAACATCGGTGATGCTTATCGTTACATTTTCCACCTCCGTTATGTGATAAGTGGATTTGCTACGGGACGCACAACCCGTGATGCCGAACACCCACATCAAAACGAATATGAACGCTATAATCTTTTTCATAAGATAATCTCCTTTATAAATTGATGTTTTTACGATTGTGGTTTTTTCTGATCAGCTCAATGGCAGCGTAAAATGTTGGCACAAGACAGATGAGAAAGGCGGCGAGGAAAAGATCAACGATCATGACTTCTGCAAGAAAATCTCTTAACGGGAAACGTATGGGAAAGATTTTATCGAGAAGTGTGATTTTCAGCAGGAAAGCGCGTGAAAATGCTCCCAATGCAGGCATGAGCGGTACACCGATGGCGAGGAAAATGCGTGCTTTCTGAGAAAAATTAAATTTTTGATTACGAAAAGAAGCGACCGTTATGATGATCAAAGGAGTTAGCAAGAAAAAGTAGAGAAAAAGAATGACACCATGACGGAAAGGAGAGCCTACCATCAAGAAAAAGGTGTCCAGCGAGAGAAACCACGTCCACGCGCAGATAAGCCCCGAGCGGCGCGGTTGTTTCATGAGCAAGAGTCCTGCGATGAACATGGGGATAAAGAGCCAGATGCTGATATAGGGGTCATAAAAGAGAAAGGCTACGAATGCGAGCAGTATGAAAAGGGAAGCGAATATTTGCCGAGTTATGTTTGTTTGGGAGGCACTGCGAAAAATTTTGTGTAAAAAGAAATCCAATCAGACGTTGCCCGTGAAT
>CAYXQF010000079.1:0-9089 GCA_964466625.1 uncultured Lachnospiraceae bacterium
CGCAATTCTGGAGGGGATATTGGCTTTGATCAGACCTGTGATGACGTCAACGGACGGACGCTGTGTACCGATAACCAGATGCATACCTGCGGCACGCGCCTTCTGTGCCAAACGACAAATAGAGGTTTCCACGTCGTCGGGTGCGCTCATCATAAGGTCTGCAAGCTCGTCGATGATGATGACCACCTGCGGGAGCTTTTCTTTGTGAGGATCGTCTGCGACCGCGGCATTATACTGCGCGATGTTGCGCACGTTCTGCGCTTCGATGAGTTCAAAGCGGCGTTCCATTTCCTGCACCGCCCAGTGGAGCGAGCCTGCCGCCTTTTTGGGATCAAAGACAACGGGAACGAGAAGATGAGGGATCCCGTTGTAAATATTAAGTTCAACCTTCTTCGGGTCGATGAGAATGAGCTTCACTTCATCGGGGCGTGCTTTATAGAGAAGGCTGATAATAAGGCTATTGATACAAACGGATTTACCCTGACCGGTGGCACCGGCGATGAGCAGGTGCGGCATTTTCGCGATATCAAGATAAACGGGTGCGCCGGAAACATCCATACCGAGAGAAGCAGTCAGACGGCTCTTCGCGCTATCAAAACGACTGTCTTCGATCAGATCGCGGATATAGACCGTGTTGGTCACTTTGTTCGGCACTTCAATGCCGATCGCGCTCTTGCCCGTGATGATACCGTCACTGCGCACGCCGCTTGTCGCAAGAGAGAGAGCGATATCGTCAAGAAGATTCATGATCGAGCGCACACGCGTACCTGCAGAGGGTTCCACCTCGTAGCGTGTGATCGTGGGACCGCGCGATACGTTGGAGATCTTCACGCGAACGTTGAAGCTTTCGAGCGTCTGAATGATCTTATCCGCATTTTCGCGGAGCTCGGCGGAGATATCACCGTCGGCATAATTGGTGTTGCCCTCTTGCAAAAGCTCGATGGGCGGATATACGTATTCGATCGGGATCGGCATACGCTGAGTTTCCTCTTCGTCGGGATCGGGAATCGGTTCGGGTGTGGGATCGGGGGGAGAAATGGTGATTTCTTCGGCTTCTGCCTTTTCTTCGGGAACGATCACCTGCGGCTTCACTTCCCTTTCCACCTTATTTTCCATGGAGATAGGAACGATCGGCTCGTCATATTCTTCATCTTCGGGCTCGTCCTCAAAGATGATCTCCGGCATCACGCCCATGGCAGGGATCGGTGTCGGCTGAGGATTTTTCGGTCTTTCCACGGGTGCTTTCGTATTTTGCGCCACGGGTTTTGCAAAGGTAGGTTCTTCCGCAGGGGCAGGTGTTTCTTTCACGGACTCTTTTACAGGAGGGATCACGGTGATGGGAGAACGCGCTTCCGTTTTCGGCTTTTCTTCCGTTTTGAGCGATTCCGCGGGAACTGCCGTTTCCGCATTTCTTTCGTTCTCAGGCTCGTCGAAATTCACCACGCCGGCATAACGGGTAAGGATCGCTTCGTCTTCTTTTTTGTCAAAGATATCGTCAAGCTTCACCTTTTTGGGTTCTTCAAAAGGTTCAGGCTGTGCCTGCTTTTTCACAGGCGTCTTTTCGACCTTACCGAATTCTGCGGTGTCATCGAAAATATCACTGTCGATGTGTGCATGCTTTTGCTCGGAAGCCGCTGCTTTTCTCACAGGTGCGCGAGATGTGGCTTCCGCGCGTCTTGCCGCGTTTTCCGCACGGACTTCCGCTCTTTCGTTTCTGCGTTTTTCGAAATATTCTTTTTCACGCACGCGCGCACTGCGGTAACGCTGATAATAGAAGACCGCACGCTGCATACATTCGCGAGGGGTCAGTCCGAAAAGCGACATACCAAAGATCGCAAGGAACAAAACGGAGAAAATAAACGTGCCGGGATAGCCGAGCGCACAGAGCAGCGCGCAGGCGAAAACGCCGCCGAGAAAACCGCCGCCCTTGTATTCCGTGCCTTGCAGATACATATTCTTGACGTTATAGCCCGTAAACATTTCCGCAAAGCGGAGTTCATTCATACCCTGCGCAAGACAATGGATCGAATGAATGATCACGGAAAGGAAGACCACGCAGAAAATGCCAACGATGTATTTATAGCGCACGGCACCGCTTCCCACGTCACGCTTCCAGAAGATCGCGATCTGCACGAGCAAAAACGGAACGGCAAAAGCGCCGATGCCGAAAATGCCAAAGAAGAAATTCTGGATCGCGCCGCCGACAACGCCGACGTCATTCGGAAAAGCAAAGCAAACACCCACAAAAAGCGCCACCGCCATCAAAACGAAAACGATCACTTGGTTGAGAGGAGAGGCAGGATCGGGTGCTTTTTTCACCTTTTCTTCGGGCTCGCGGAGCTTTTTCGCATCAGCGACCTTCTGCTCTTTGGCAGGCTCTTCGATCTTGCGCGGTTTCGCACGGGAGTTTTTTTCGGTACTTACGTTGTCATAATCGTAAAAATCATCTTTTTGCGATCTTGCCGATTGGGAGGAAGTTCCTTTGTTCGAAGCAGAGGCGTTTTTTTGCGTGTTCTGCGTCTTTGAGGATTTTCCATTTCCGCCGCCCGTGGTGTTCGAGCGACGATTTTTTTCATCAGCCATATGTTATCAAGTCCTTTCTTTTTTTGCCGCGGAGAAATTATCCGAAAAAAAGTGCAAGCGCACCCACGGCAAAAGAGTAATAAGCAAACACCCCGAATTTTGATTTTTCAGAGATGTAAAGAAGCAATTTCATCGCGAAAAAGCCTGCGGCGGCGGCACAAAGCATGCCGACAAGGTAGACCGCCAGCTCCTCGCTCGCGATACGCGAGGAAAAAACGTCGGGGATATGCAAAAGATTTGCCCCCACGATGGCAGGAATGGAGAGAATAAAAGAAAATTTCACCGCGTCACGTCTGTCAAGCCCCATGAAAAGTCCGCCGGAAATGGTCGAGCCCGAACGGGAAAGCCCCGGCATCAGTGCCGCAAGCTGAAAAAGCCCGACAAAAAACGCACCCAAGGGCGTCAGCTCTTCCCTTGTCTTTTTCCTTTGCAGATGGTCGGAAAGGAAAAGGAGCGCACCGTTGAGAAGGAGCACCGCCCCCACAAGACGGGGAAACGACGCAAACCACGCTACCTTTTCTTCCACGAAAATGCCTAGCGCAAGCGGCACGGTGGCGATCAGCACGAGGATCACGAACCGCTCGTTTTTCGTGTAATCCATAAGGCGAAAACGGCCGCGGAAAACCTTGCCGAGCATCGTGAAAGCGGCAGGGATCAGCGAAAAAATTTCTTTATAATAAAACGTAAAAACGACAAGGAGCGTTGCCAAATGCAAAAGCACGTCGAAAGTCAGGCTTTCACCGCCGCCCAGTTCCCCGAAAAAGGCATGCGCAAGCGCCAGGTGCCCCGAGCTTGAGATCGGCAAAAATTCAGCAATTCCCTGGAGAATACCACAAAAGATCGCTTCCGTGAGCGTCATAAAAATACCACGCTTTCTATCTGATTTTTTCGGAAACGGTTCGTGATGGTATAGATTCTCATTCTTCATTATAGCACACAAATTTTGAAAAAACAACATTTTCGTGCCACATTTTCCAAACCGTTTCGCTTTTTTATATATTTTCGTGACGGTACTTCTGCCGCCACTTCTTGATTATGACCAAATTCCGAAAAAAGTACCCCAAAAATAATTTTTTCGCAAAATTTCAAAAAATAGTTACAAATTTCCCCCCAAGTTCTTCCCACTTGTATATTGCAAAATCCTTTTCCTTATGATATACTATAAAAGTATCATTATGATTTTATGAAAAATCAAAGTAAGTCTATCACAAAGGATTCAAAAAGAAAGGAATTCCCTATGAAAAAAATGAAAAAGCTGATTGGCTTTGCGGCACTCATTGCTGTTTTCGCGGTTCTGGCATCGCTTTTCGCAGTGAACGTATCTGCGGCAAGCAGCGCTGTCTACACGAGCAGCAACTCGCTTTATTCCTATACGCTCGATGACAATAATCAAGCGACCATCGTCGCCTACCTCGGCAATCAATCCTCCGTCACCATCGACCGCGCGGACCGCTATAAAGTCGTTGCCATCGCAGAAAACGCATTCGCCGGCAACACCAATATCAAAACACTGGAGCTTTCCGCGGCGATCAAAAGCATCGGTCAGGAAGCTTTTGCGCAGTGTACCGCGCTTGAAAGCGTCACCGTGCGCGCAAACGCTGATCTGGAGACCATTGGTGTCGGCGCTTTTTACGGTTGCACCGCACTCAAAACGTTCCAGATCCCCTCTTCCGTAACGGTCATCGCTGACGAAGCCTTCTCTTCCTGCACCGCGCTTGCCATTGATTTTTCTGTGGCAACGTCGCTTGAGCGCATCGGTGAATACGCATTCTCCGCTTGCGGCACAAGCTCTGCAGACGCTGTGACCGTTTCTCTCCCCGTAGGTCTTCACGAGATCGGCTACGGCGCTTTCTACGGCATGGATAACCTCAAAGCTTTTGAGGTTGCGGCAGGCAACACCGTTTATTCCGCCAAGGACGGCATTCTCTATTCCGAAAACGGCACCGTTCTTGAGCTTTATCCCGCCTTGTCTGAAAAAGAAACCTTCACCGTTCCGAGCGGTGTCAAGGAGATCGCAGGCGGCGCTTTCGCCGGCTGTATGCTGACCGAGATCACCATTCCCGAAGGTGTGGAGCAGATCCACGGCAGTGCATTCTATGACGCGATAAGCCTCAAGACCGTTCATCTTCCCAACACGCTGAAAACCATCGGCTCCTACGCATTTCTCTATTGCGATGCTTTGGAAACCGTAATTCTTCCCGATTCGCTCACAAGCATCGGTGACTATCTCTTCCGCGGTTGTATCGCACTCAAAAACGTGACACTTCCTATAAGCATGACCGAGATCCCCGAAGGTCTTTTCGACTCCTGCACCAAGCTGGAAAGCGTAACACTTCCGGCGAACATTGAAAAGATCGGCGCCTTTGCTTTCAACTATTGCACCTCTCTTTCGAGCATCACACTTCCCGAAACCGTTCGTGAGATCGACGCTTATGCATTCCGTGCTTGCATCGCGCTCACCGAGATCGATGCTTCCATGGCAACCAAGATCGGTGAATTTGCGTTCCAGAGCTGCACAAAGCTCCGCAGCGCTGACATCAGCGGCACCAAAGAGATCGCAGCCTTCCTTTTCAGCAGCGCTTCCCGTTTGGAAACACTCGTGATCGCTGATGATATCACAAAGATCGGTAATTACGCATTCTATGAATGTGATTTTCTCACAAGCTTCTCCATTCCCACCACCGTGACTGCCATCGGTGACTACGTCTTTGCCGGTTGCGAAGGCATTACTGAAATCACGGTTCCGAATAGCGTGACAACACTCGGTATCGGCACCTTCTACGGCACAGGACTTAAGCGTGCCGTGATCGAAGCGCCGATCACCGTCCTCCCCGCTTCCACCTTTGAATCCTGCAAAAAGCTTTCCGAAGTTGTTTTGCCCACCACATTGGAAGTGATCTCCACCGGCGCTTTCACCGAATGTGTCCTTCTTGAAAACTTCCTCGCAGAAGGTCAGACTGTCAAGCACGTCGGTGCAAGTGCTTTCTACGGTTGCAGAAACCTCAAAGAGCTTATCATCGGCACAGAAGACACCAGCATCGGCACCGGCACGTTCTACGGCTGTGACGGACTCACCGCGATCACCATTCCCGAAGGTATCACAAGCATCGGTTATTCCGCTTTCGGTGCGTGTGTGGAACTGCAGTCCGTTTCCTTCCCCACAACACTTGAATACATCGAAAACAGCGCATTTTCTTCCTGCTCCAAGCTCAATAACGTTACACTTCCCGATTCTCTTATCGTGATCGGTGAAAACGCTTTCTCCGGTTGCACAAGACTCCGCACGCTCA
The DNA here is from genome assembly GCA_964466625.1 of uncultured Lachnospiraceae bacterium. GTDB lineage: Bacteria > Bacillota > Clostridia > Oscillospirales > CAG-272 > QALR01. The sequence continues at coordinate 5,874 of CAYXQF010000079.1, forward strand.
CCATTCCCAAGAGCGTGGTTTACGTCGGCACGGGTGCATTCAATAGCACACCTTGGTTGCGTAACCAGGACGGTGAATTCGTTGTTGTGGGTGACGGCGTACTCGTGCAGTACAACGGCAAAAACGCGACCACCATCACCATTCCCGAAACCGTAAAGCGTATCCCCGCTTACCGTTTCTCCGAACTCCAGACAACACCCTCTGCATATATCATTCCTTCTTCCGTGGAATACATTTCCTTTGAAGCTTTCGCTGTGATGGAAACCTCCACAGACTCTCAGGGCAATCAGACCTACTCCTATTCGATCCCCCGTCTGACACTCATCGGACGCAAGGATACCATCGTGGAAAAATTCGCAAGATACGAATATTACACCTTCCGCGAGCTCGGCAAATAATAAAAACGCAAAACCGATACTTTTTACAGTATCGGTTTTCTTTTTCCTTTTTTATATTACAAAAATACCACGCCGTTTTTCGTCAGATAATAGGGCGCGTCAGCAGAGATCTTCTTCCCTTCTTTTCCAAGAAACACCGTCGGCGGCAAAAGCGTTTCTCTCTCCAGCGAAAACGTCTGCGCAAGCTTTCTTACCTCAGGACGTGTGCCGCGCACTGTGCGCGCATATTCCCAAAGGATACTCACATAATTTTCGTCCAAATAAGAAATCATCGGCACAAAACGAAGTGAGATCTCCCGAAATTCACGGCGACTCGCGCGCGAGAGAAGTTTTTCTTCCTGCACCCTTGCCACATTTTCCGCATATATGAGCAGATTTTCATATGTCTCGGCATAAAAAGCATTGATCTCTTTCCGCTCTGCGATCATCGGTTGCAAAAACGTAAGTCTTACCACAACCCGTCCCCGATATCTGAATTCCCGACAGTTCGGGAGAAATGAAACATTCGGTATTTCCTTTTCCATAGCTCCCGTTCCTTTACCCAAAATTCAGCATAATCGCCCCGATACCATTCTATTCCCCGAAAGAGCCAAAAATACCAGCAAAAAGAAAAGAGCTTCCATTGGAAGCTCTTTTGCATCAATCGTAATATGCGACGTTAAGATTCTGTGTCATCGCGCCAACAACGGCATAAATACGAGGTTTCTCACTCGAAGAGATATAAACACCCGTCAAAGAAGAACAACCTTCGGAGAAAATGTCTTCACCCAAAGACGTGAGATTTTCGGGGAAATATACCGTTTTCAGCGCCGCACAGCCATTGAAAACGTTGGAACCGATCACCTCGGTATTGGAGGAGAAACGGAAACCGGGGATCGACACGCAATAATAGAACGCGTAGTCACCGATCTCACGGATATTTTCACCGCCGGAAATGCTCGTCAAGCCCTCGCAGAAAGCGAACGCATACGAGTCGATCTTCGTAAGAGATGCAGGAAGCTGAATGGATTTCAACTTCAACATACGGTAAAATGCAGAACCGCAGATGGTTTCCACACCTTCGGGAAGTGTGAGTTCTGTGACAGCATAACTGAGATTATATTTCGTCTTACCGGAAGCGCTGAGCGCATCTGTCGATTCGGGTACAATTGCCGTATCCCAACCACTGAGAGCAGAACCGCCGATCACACGAACACCGTCAGGGATCGTCACGGAAGTTTTATCGCTTGCAACATAGGAGAAAAGGAGAACGCCGTCGCCTGTGATATAGAACGCATTTTCCGTTTCACCGTCGTGGTCTTCATAGAATTTCGTTTGCGCGTTTGTGACGGCAAAGGCATATTCACCGACGTATTTCACCGATTGCGGAAGCGTGATCTCTTCGATACCGGTGCAACCGTAGAAAGCAAAGTGACCGATATACTCAAGATTTTCGCAAGCAGAGAAATCAATGTTTGCCGTAATGTTCACCCCTTCATAGAAAAGGTTGAACGCGTTATCTTCAATACGGCGAACCGTGGAAGGAAGTGTCACGGTCTTAAGTCCCCAGCAACCTGCAAATGCAGAAGTGCCGATGGTTTCCACGCCTTCGGGGATCGTCACATTTTCCAGATCCCATGCGTATTTGTAACCGTAATCCGCCGCAGTATTTTCCACTTCTGCATTCCAGAAGATAGCGCCGCCAAGATGCTTGATGCCTTTACCAGAAAGATCAAGCTTATCGGGGTGAACAGCGCATTTGATCAGCACGCCGTCACCAACGATGAGATAATCCTCGCCGTTTTCCTGGAACCAAGGTGTATAGTTGAATGCACCGAAGTCAATGACATTGACCGACGCAGGAATATCAATGGAAGTAAGTCTTGTGCAAGAATAGAAAACAAGCTTGCCGATTCTCTCCAGAGATTCGGGGAATGAGATGGAACGAAGCATCAAGCATGCCGCAAATGCGTAGTCACCGATCGCATCAAGCTTCGTGCAATCTTCGAGATTGATCACTTCAAGATTCTGGCACTGTGCGAACGCCCAATCGCCAAGATATTCGAGATCAGCAGAAAGGATCGCCTCCTGCAAAGACGTGCAATACAAAAATGCGGCATTGTCGATCTTGCGGATATTTTCAAGAGAAATCATTTCCAGCGCTTCACAGCCGTAGAAGGTATATGCTTCCACGGTATGGATCGTAGAAGGCAAAATGACCTCTTCCAAAGCGTTGCAACCGTAAAAAGCATACGAACCGATGCTTTCCACGCCTTCGGGAATGGTGATCTTGCGAAGTGCCGTGCAATACTGGAACGCACCCGACGCGATGGTCTTCACGTTCGCGCCGATGACGATCTCTTTCACCTTTTCGTCACCTGCAAAAGCACCTTCCGCAATCGCGGTAATATGATCGGGGACAACGTAAACGCCGTTTGCATCGGCGAGGCCGACACAAGTCTTCAAAACGGTGTCCTCTTCGTAATAATTGGAATTCGTTGTTGTCGCTGTGGTTTCCACGACCGGATCGGGCGTATCTCCGCAAGCGGTGAAAGAAGCAATGCCCACACAAGTCGCAAGACACAGCGCAATAAGTTTTTTCATATAAAAATCCCCCAAAGAAATTTCGTAGTCAAAATAATAATGTTTTTAATATTATACCGCAATCGACACAATCTGTCAACCGAAAAGACGCGAAGTTCACAATCGCTTAAAAAATGATTTAAGAAATCGTAAAACTTTTTGTAGATGTACGCAAAATAAGCAAAGAAAAAAGGAAGAGCTTTTGCCGGGTGTCCGTAAAACAGTTAATCCTCTCTATGAAATCGTTCATAGAGAG
>CAYXQF010000080.1:0-8831 GCA_964466625.1 uncultured Lachnospiraceae bacterium
AAAATCCTCTCTATGAACAATTTCATAGAGAGGATTAACTGTTTTACGAACACCCAGCAAACGCTCCGATTTTTATTTTTAATCTTTCATTGTTACTTCAAATTCATTGGCGGTGGAGAAACTGGTTTCGGAATAGATCTGAATCTGATAGCTATCCTCAATGGGTGTTTCGAGCTTGACGCAGGTTCTTCCTCTGACAAGGTCGCCCTCATTCAAAAGCTCATAACGGGAACCGTTAAAAACGGAGATTTGATAGCGGCCTTTACCTCTTCCCGAAAAAGCAATGTAATTGAACGGATAAATACCGCCGAAAGAAAGCGTTGCGGTTTTGCGATCGGTGCTGTATTCTACGTTAGAAAGCTCCGATGCCATCAAATTTTTTCGTTCGGCAAGTGCTTCTTCATCGTTTGCGTCTTCAAATTTATATGCGGCAACAGCGCGGAGCACGGGAGGCTCTGCCGAAGAGAGGATCGTCAAACGAAGATGCTGATACTCCGCTTCCGGGAAGCGAAGCGCACGTAGATGACCGATCGAAGTAGCTTTCGCAAGAAGTGTGACATTTTCACCGTCAATAGCTTCCAGCTTCCATTCTGCCACGCGTTCACCGGCTTCCAAAACTTCACTCACGGTAAAGACGTTAAATGTTTCCGCTTTTTTCAAAACGATGTCGATAACCGCCGTTTTGTTTGCCGAAGCATAGAATTTATCTTCTTCTGCTAACAAAAGATTTTGTGCGCAAAGATTTTCAGAGAGGGAAGAATCCGCGGTGATGACGGCGTCTTCGAGGAAGTTTTTCGAGAGCATTTTTGTGATATGCTCATGAGAACGGATTGCGTTTTGTGCATCGGTATCACAGACGAGACCTCTGCGATCAGGTGGGAAATTGAGAAGCATGATGGAATTTCTGCCGATGGATTCAAACCAAAGTCGATTCAATCGGGAAACGCTTTTAACCTGATCATCTTGGCTTGCATGATAAAACCAACCCGGACGAATGGAAACGTCACATTCTGAGGGGATATAGCGATCCCCGCCAAGTCTGCCGGAGTTCAAGAAATTGCGTTCTTCGACTTCGAGATCGTGCGCGTTTACGGAAGCGTAGTGCAATTTTCCGGCGGTTCCGTTTTCATTGCCTACCCAACGCATCTCCACATAAGGTGTTGCGCCCATGGAGCCAAAAATACAAGCTTTCGGCTGATTTTCACGAATGATGCTAGCCCAGAGTCCCCAATCGTATGGCGTTTCCGCACTGCCTGCGCCGTCCCACCAAACCTCATGGATTTCGCCGTATTCCGTCATCAGTTCTGTCAGCTGTTTTGCATAAAAAGCACTGTATTCGTTTGTGCCCCAGAAGGGAGCATTTCTATCCCAAGGAGAAAGATAGACACCTGCTTTGATGCCATATTTGCGACAAGCATCCGTAAATTCACGGATTACGTCGCCGTTACCATCTTTATAAGGGCTGTTTTTTACGGAATGTTCCGTATATTTTGAGGGCCAAAGACAGAAGCCGTCGTGATGCTTCGCTGTGATGATCGCAAGATCAAATCCCGCTTTTTTTATAATTTCGATCCATTGTTCTACGTTCATTTCCGTGGGGTTGAATGCCTTTTCCACTTCTGTGCCGTTACCCCATTCCGCATCGGTAAAGGTATTGACGCCGAAATGGAAAAACGCTTTTTTCATTTCATAATGTGCCAGCTGTCTTTCGCTCGGAACGGCACCAAATGGCGTGATTCCGTATTGTCTTACATCAAGCATGAATAAATTCCTCCTTGTGTTTATACAAGATTTTTCGCTGTTATTATAACATAGAAGGAAAAAAATTGCAATAGTGATATGTAGCAGTTGAAAAAATAAAGAGAGTATGTTATACTTTTCATGAAATATATTAAAATATCTATATGGAGGAGGTCTTTTCATGAAAAGAAAAATCAGCATAATGTTTACACTTTTTGTTTGTCTTGCTTTGACGTTTACTTCTTGTACGATTTCTGATCGGGATATTGGGATTTCTTTAGGTGGAACTTCCTACCGATATGAAAACAGTGACCGTTATTCCGTTGGAAACGCTTCACTTACTGCGCCCGTGAAGGAGCTCGATATTTCTTGGATCAGTGGTGACGTGATCATCGAATATCACGAAGGAAACGATGTGATTCTGGAAGAAGATGCTACCGGCACGCTTGACAAAGCAGAAAAAATGCACTATCTGCTTGATGGTACAACGCTTTATATTAAATATTTGGAATCCGGCATTTTCCGCACGGTTTCCGTTGTCAAAAAGTTGACTGTAAAACTTCCTGCTGACACGATGCTTTCTGATCTTACAGTAGAAACCGTTTCCGCCGACTTAGAAATGCGTGGTACGCAAATAAGGGAGCTTGACGTGGAAACTGTTTCGGGTAATGTAGATATTTTAGAAGCAAATATCAGCGAGAGCGTGCAAATCAGCGGCGTTTCGGGAAAGATCAGTGGCACTTTTTCCGCAAGAGAACTTTCTTTAGAAAGCGTATCCGGAAATATTTCGGTTTCACTTTCTGATATTCGTGAAATTTCTGTAGAAAACGTAAGCGGAAACATCATGATTTCTTCCGACTGCGCACCTGAAGAAATGGATATTGAAACTGTTTCGGGTGACGTGACACTCCTTTTGCCGAAAGAAAGCGAATTTTCCTTGAAATTTAATAGCGCCAGCGGTGAGCTGGAAAGCGATTTTGCCATGACAAAAAAGGGTAAAGAATATATTTGTGGCAACGGTGGAAATGAATACGATATGAATACCGTTTCCGGAAACGTCACGATCTCTTACAAAAATGAATAAACGAAATTAAAATATTTCGACAAAAATTTTGAAAAAATGTTGCAATTTTATATATTTATGCTATTCTATTAGCTGTATTTTTTAGAAAGGCATAAAGAAAAATGAAAAGAGAAAAATTGATAAGCGGCATACTTTTGCTGTCGGTTTTGCTTTGCAACGTTTTTTCAATACCTGTAAACGCTGCCGACACAACCGTTACCGTTGGCAGCGTTTCTTTGTCTGCAAAAAATCCGTATTGGAAAAATGACAATACGTTAGGTGACGCTTCCGATTGGAACGCATATTTTGATGCGGAACAAAATCAGCTCATACTGAATAACGCAAAAATAACGACGGGGTTGGTGCTTCGCTCCACGACACTACGGATCTTGGGCGATTGTGAAATTTCGAATACGAACCAGACGTCTTCGGATTCGATTGCGCTGTATTTTATCAACGCCGGAAGTTCTTCGCTTGTGTGCGACGGCACGTTGCTTTTAAGTGGCGGTAACGCTTCGTCCAGCTTCAATAGTTACGGCATCTATTCTACGGGTAGTCTTTCTATTAGCGGAGGCGGAACCTTAACTGCAACGGCTGGAACGGGAAACAACAGTTTTGGTATTTTTTGCACTGGTGATGTTAAGATTTTCTATTGTACGATACAAGTTTCTGCTTCCACATCGAAAAATTTAAGCTACGGTATCTTTGGCAGATATGGCAGCATCACCGTGTCCGATGCTACAGGATCCGTTTCCGGTGAGAATGGTGCATTTAATCAAAAACCGACTTTTAACGTTCCGACTACAGGTGTTTATTCGGATAAGGAAATGACATTTGGCAAAGTTCAAAAAGAAACGGTTTCCATCGCGGAAGCACCGCAACGTTTCACTTACCAAGATGATGATATTTCTTTCAAAATTTCAGGAACAACCTTGTCGGGGTTTGTTGTTTCATATATGGTCAACAACGCTTGGACATCGAAAGTCCCCACTGTGGCAGGAAGCTATGACGTTCAGATTACTCGTAGCGAAGATGATACATACGATGCTTTCCAAACGATTATTTCGGACGGTTTGATCATTGATAAAAAGACCGTTATCGCTCCGGAAGCAGGTGAAAAGTTATACACGGGAAGCCTTTTAGTAAGCGATCTTGCTGACACTGAACTTTATACTGTTGCTCAAAATGATGGCGGTATCGCTGTCGGAGAATATGATGTTGTTTTGTCTTTGGTGGATAGCAACAACTATAAATGGGAATCCACAGAAAGCGCTTCTATAACGGTCAAATTCTATATCGTTGGCACATCGAACACGATCAGCACGGTTACCATTTCCGATTGGACGTATGGTGAAACGCCGAGTGAACCTTTTGCGGTGTCGAGCTATGGCGAAGTGAAATATCGTTATTACACTCTTGATGATACGCCGTTGCATTCACGCCCGACAGAAGCAGGAACTTATAAGGTACAAGCTTATGTTTCCGCAGACGTCGAGAATTACGATACAGTTTGCTCCGAACTTGCTACTTTCACCATTCACAAAGCGGAAGTGAAAATACCCGAAAATGCAGGAAGAAAAGCGTATACGGGAACTCTTTTGGTAAGCGATCTTGCTGATACTGAACTTTATACTGTTACGCAGAATGATGGCGGAATCGCTGTCGGAGAATATGATGTTATTTTGTCTTTGGTGGATAGCAAAAACTATAAGTGGAAATCCACAGAAAGCGCTTCTGTGACAGTCAAATTCTATATCGTTGGCACATCAAATACGATCAGCACGGTTACCATTTCCGATTGGACGTACGGTGAAACGCCGAGTGAACCTTTTGCGGTGTCGAGCTATGGCGAAGTGAAATATCGTTATTACACCCTTGATGATACGCTATTGAATTCACGTCCGACTGACGCAGGAACTTATAAGGTACAAGCTTATGTTTCCGCAGATGGCGAGAATTACGATACAGTTTGCTCCGAACTTGTTGCTTTCACCATTCACAAAGCAGAAGTGAAAGTTCCGGAAAGTGCGGGAAGAAAAGCGTATACGGGAACTCTTTTGGTAAGCGATCTTGTTGATACTGAACTTTATACTGTTACGCAGAATGATGGCGGTATCGCTGTCGGAGAATATGATGTTGTTTTGTCTTTGGTGGATAGCAACAACTATAAATGGGAATCCACAGAAAGCGCTTCTATAACGGTCAAATTCTATATCGTTGGCACATCGAACACGATCAGCACGGTTACCATTTCCGATTGGACGTATGGTGAAACGCCGAGTGAACCTTTTGCGGTGTCGAGCTATGGCGAAGTGAAATATCGTTATTACACCCTTGATGATACGCTATTGAATTCACGTCCGACTGACGCAGGAACTTATAAGGTACAAGCTTATGTTTCCGCAGATGGCGAGAATTATGATACAGTTTGCTCCGAACTCGTTACTTTCACCATTCACAAAGCAGAAGTGAAAGTACCTGAAAATGCGGGAAGAAAGGCTTATACGGGAAGCCTGCTTATCAGTGATATTTTTGATACTGATTTTTATATCGTAACAAAAAATGAAGGCGGCATCAATGCAGGAGAATATGATGTTGTTTTAACTTTGCGTGATGATAAAAACTATCGTTGGGCAAAATGGAACGGACCTTCCGTGACGATCAAACTGATCATCGTTGCGATGGATAATGAAGTCAGCGATGTATTTATTTCGGATTGGATCTATGGAGATAAACCGAGTACACCGCAAGCTTTTTCTCGATTTGGCACCGTAGAGTTTCGTTATTACACAAGTGAGGGTGAAATGCTTGCAAGCTGTCCCACACAAGCAGGAACATATAAAATAAAAGCATATATTCCTGCAGATGGCAAAAACTACGAAGCGATCTATTCTGAAAATTTTACGACATTCACAATTCACAAAAAAGCAATTGCCATTCCTGAAAGTGCTGGAAGCAAAGTTTATAACGGTCATTTACAGACAAGTGATCTTGATGACACGAAATATTTCAGCGTGATACAATACGGCGGCACTGACGTGGGAACATACCCCGTTATCTTGTCATTGAAGGATACAAACAACTGCTATTGGGCAAAGGGCGACGAGGTTGCAGACAAAGAACTTTCTTTTACGATCGAAAAGTTTATTTATAATTCGATCGGAAGTTTTTATATGAAAGATCGCACTTTCGGAGAAGCTTTTGAAGAACCGATTGCATATTCGACCTTTGGCGAGATTCGTTTTACATACAGCAGCGAAGAGAATGGAAATTATACAGAAACCGTTCCGAAAAAGGCAGGAACATGGTATGTCAAAGCCAAGGTTTCCAACACAAAAAATTATAACGGTTGTGAAGCGATCCGCTCTTTTGTGATCGAAAAAGCGATCGTGGAAATACCGAAAAATGCCGGTTTTACTCTTTATAATGGTGAAAAACAGAAAAGTTTTCTGACAGAAACCGATGATTACACGGTAATTGGCAATCGTGGCGGTGTTGATGTGGGTGATTATGAGATCATTTTACGCTTAAAAAATACGGAAAACACTTGCTGGAGTGACGGCAGTGTTGAAGAAAAAACACTGATTTTCACGATCATGGCAACGGATAATGAAGTTTCCGATGTAATTATTTCCGATTGGATTTACGGAAACGATGCAGGTACGCCTTTTTCGACCGCTACATATGGCGAAGTTGCTTATGAATTTTACACAATGGACGGCATACCGCTGGAAAATCCACCTAAGAACGCAGGACTTTATCAAGTGCGCGCTTATGTGGAAAACGGCATGGGACGTCAATATTCCGAAAATTTCACGGCGTTTGCAATTTACAAAATAAAGGTAGCTTTACCAAGCACTCAAGACATCGACTATATTTATGACGGTGAAATTCATCATTATATGATCGAAAAAAGTGAATATTATACTGTCGTGAATGACAGACGCGTCCAAGTGGGCACACAGCAAGTTTCGGTTATTCTGAACGACAAAGAGAATTATATTTGGGCAAACGGGTCGGCGGAAGATCTGATTTTTGATTTTACTGTGCAAAAAGCACCGAGCGCATTTGTGGTGGACGGCGAGACTCCGATTGTCGGATTTCTTTTGTCGGGTGTAGTCGGTGCAGTGTTGGGCGTTTCGGGAACGATTTTCTGGAATCGTTTTTCAAAAAAGACTTTACAAAAACGAAAAAATAATAGATAATAAATTAAAGAAGGGAAGGTGCGTTTTTATGAAATACACAACACTCGGAAAAACAGGTCTTAACGTTTCCGTGGTCGGTCTTGGCGGAATTCCGATTCAAAGAACTGACGTAAACGGCACAAGAGAGGTCATTGACGCTTGCATTGAAACCGGCATCAATTATATTGATACCGCGCGCGGATATACGGTTTCTGAAGAATATCTCGGTGAAGTTTTAGAGGGCAGACGCGATCAATTTGTTTTGGCTACCAAGTCCATGTCCCGTGATTATGAGGGTATGAAAGCGGATATTGAAACGAGCCTGCGTAATCTCCGTACGGATTACATAGATATCTATCAGATTCATAACATCAAAACCGATGAAGAATTTGGCAAATGCTTTGGTGAAAACGGGGCGTACAAAGCGCTTACGGAAGCAAAAGCAGCAGGGAAGATCGGTCACATCGGTGCTACCGCACACGGTGTGGAGGCTTTTGAAAGACTGATCACGGAATTTGAAGACAAGATCGAAACATTCATGTTTCCTTATAACATCGTGGAAAATCAGGGTGCTGAACTGATGAAGCAATGTGCTAAGAAAAACATTGGTTTTATCGCGATGAAACCTCTGGCGGGCGGTAATATCGAAGATGCAACGCTTGCTGTAAAGTATATTCTTGCAAATCCAGATTGCACGATTGCGATCCCCGGCATGGGCGATGCAAAGGAAGTCTACGAAAATGCAGCGGCGGCAGATGCCGGTGAACTTACAGCGGAAGAACAAGCACAGTGTCAAGCGATCGTCAAAGAACTCGGTCAGCATTTCTGCCGCAGATGCGGCTATTGCGCGCCGTGTCCGCAGGGAATCAATATACCTTCGAACTTTCTTTTTGCCAATTATTTGCGTCGCTACGGGCTCGCAGATTGGGCGAAATCTCGCTATGCTACTTTACCTGCCACAGCAAAGGATTGCATTGGGTGCGGCACTTGCGAAACAAGATGTCCTTACGAGCTTCCGATTCGTGAGATGCTCAAACAGGTTGCGAAGGATATGGGAGAAGTTTAATATGAGAGTAAAAGAAATTGATTTTTCCGCGTATGAATATAAGCGCATCTGCGTGCGCGATGCGAATAACACCAGCTATCCGCCTGATTCGGAAGATGTTGTAGTAAAACTGCACGGCGAAAAGGAAGTAAAAGAGATCGCCGTCAGCGGGTTGGGGTGGCTGAATATTGATCTCGTTGTACCGCAGACTTAAAGTGAGTTTTTTATCTCAATAAGTTTTATAAACTGCTAAAAAAGACACCTTTTTTCAAGGGGTCTTTTTATGAAATTCAAATATTGTTTATAATCTGTCATAATCCAAAAAAACTTCATTTCCATGTTGAATTTTGTGTCAGAAGGTTGTATAATAAAAGAAAAACGAATTTTACAAAACAAAAGGAGAACAAAGCTTATGAAACTCATCGTATGTGAAAACTATGCAGAAATGTCCGCTGTTGCCGCCAGAATGGTTGCGGGACAGGTCATTGCCAAGCCCGACTGTGTGCTTGGTCTTGCGACAGGTTCTACTCCTATTGGCACTTACAAAGAAATGATCCGTCTTTATGAAAACGGTCTTGTAGACTTCAAAGACGTTGTTTCCTATAACCTTGACGAATATTATCCCATTTCCCCCGAAAATGATCAGAGCTACCGTTATTTCATGAATCATAATCTTTTCAATCACATCAATATTGATATGAATAACACTCACGTTCCCAGCGGTGAGATGGCTGATCCCGAAGCGGAATGCAAAAACTATGATGAAGCAGTTGAGAATGCGGGCGGTATTGATCTTCAG
>CAYXQF010000081.1:0-8753 GCA_964466625.1 uncultured Lachnospiraceae bacterium
GAACCCACGCGACCAGCTTGGAAGGCTGGAATTCTACCATTGAACTACACCCGCGTTTGCCGCTTTCCTATCGCGCTCATATATAATACCATATATTCGTTTTTTTGTCAATACCTAAATTGAAATTTTTTAATTATTTTTGCGGATTATTTTGCAAAATATCCATCTACAAAACCGTTCACAAAACTCAGAAGTTCGGGTGTGGAATCTTCGGGAGCGAACTTGGAATCAACCGCATTAAAACCGCAAAGAACCTTGAGCCAAACAAGAGCCGCAAGATATCTGCCGTAAACAAGACTCATGTGGAATCTGTCACGATAAAGAGAAACACCGCCGTTTGCAATGTCAAATTCTTTTGTCTTTTTGAGATCGGTAACAAGATTACCTACGGGAATGATCGGAAGGTCATACATATATGCAAATTTCTGATATGTATCTTCAATTGCCTGATTCATCTTCTGATGATCTTTGTCATAGCGGGGGAAATCGCCGTGACCGCTCCCCTCTTCATAAGCCCATGTGCGATGGAGATAGATCTTTGCATCGGGGCAAAGCGCGCGAACCTCTTTATAAACTTCATCGAAATAAGGTTGGAAGGACTCGGGAATACCGGAAAAACCGCTCACCTGCTGCAAGGTGATGATATCCCATTTTTCAGAAAGAACCGCATCGCGAATATTGCTCTTATAGATCACTTTGCCGTGGCGCTGATATTCATAATCGGGCGCGTTGGTTTTGAGATTTTCCGCATGACGAGAAAGCGGACAACCGGGAATATAAAGATTTGCCGCAACGATATCGGTGATACCTGCAGATTCCGCAATTCTTTCAATATAAGTGGTACTGTCCTGAGAAAAACTGTTACCGATTGCTAAAATTTTCATGATAGATTACCATTCCTCTCTTAAATTTTAATTGCCGTAGGCGAGAATATTTTTCAAAACATCGAGATGATGTTCATAAGCACGTTGTTCCGCTCTTTTCGCGGATTTTGTCGTGGAATACGGCATGGTTTTAATGACGAGTAAAACGTCATCACCGAATGAGTCAACACCTGCGTTGGTACGCGAATACGTCGTTTTGCTGAACAGAACCGCCGTATCATCGTAAAGCCATTCTGACGGAACATTAGGAATCAACTCCGATATCGGTAAAAAAATACCTGTATCTGCATAAATATCATAGACCTCCGGTGTGACAAGATACAGATACTGCGGTTGTACGGTCATACTGGCGAGATAATTCGTAGCAGTGGCATTCACTGTACCTGCGAGCTCATTTTCTTTGTCGGAAATAAATCCGAGCCTTTGGAAATTGACGTTGATCTCTCCATTTTCATCATAATCCTCAACCACAAGCTCCAAAGAATCCAAAATATCTTGATACATCGTGGCAGGGATATCTGTATCACCAACATACATGATATAAGCATCATACTCTTCTTTTGTAACAAGCTGAACCGTCAAAATGATACCAACAACGAGGAAAAATACAACGATGATAAATGTCCATTTATAATGATACCAAAAATTATCAATCCACTTTAATGTCTTCGACATGATTTTATCCTCCCATGAAATTGAGCAAGGCGGCACAGAACCGTGCCGCCTTTGCAAATTTATGTTTAATCCTTAAGCGGCTTCATTGTGGGGAACAAAAGAACGTCACGGATCGAAGGCTGGTTGGTAAGAAGCATCACAAGTCTGTCAATACCGAAGCCAAGACCGCCTGTGGGGGGCATACCGTATTCCAAAGCGGTGATGAAATCGTAGTCCACTTCCGCATTGGTTTCGGGTTCTTCTTTCTTCTTTTCCGCAAGCTGCTTTTCAAAACGAGCTTTCTGATCAATAGGATCGTTCAATTCGCTGAAAGCATTGCCGTATTCTGTTGCACAGATGAAGTATTCAAAACGTTCTGTGAACATGGGATTGTCTTTTTTACGTTTTGCAAGGGGGCTGTTTTCCACGGGATAATCGTAGATAAAGGTAGGCTGAATAAGCTTTTCTTCAACGTAAGCGTCAAAGATCTCAATGAGAACTCTACCCTTTGTCGCATCGGGTGCCACTTCAACGTGAAGCGCTTTCGCAACATTGCGCGCATCTTCATCAGTTGCCCAATCGTTGTAGTCGCAACCTGCGTATTTTTTCACAGCTTCTGCCATGGTAAGGCGTTCCCAGTGTGCCATGTCAAGCTCTACGCCCTGATAATTGATGGTGGTGGAACCGCAAATCTTCTGTGCGAGTGTCTTATAGAGATCCTCTACGAGGTCCATCATGCCCTTGTAATCGGTAAACGCCTGATAAAGTTCGATCGTCGTGAATTCGGGGTTATGTTTGGTGTCCATACCTTCGTTACGGAAGATTCTGCCCACTTCGTAAACCTTGTTCATACCGCCGACGATAAGGCGTTTGAGATAAAGTTCGGTCTCAATGCGCAGATACATATCCATATCGAGCGTATTGTGATGTGTTTTGAAGTGACGAGCGGAAGCACCAATCTCAATCGGAACGAGAATAGGGGTATCAACTTCAAGGAAGCCGAGATTATCAAGATATGCGCGAGTTTCCTTGAGGATCTGCGAACGCTTGATAAAGGTGTCCTTTACGTCGGGATTTACGATAAGATCCACATATCTCTGACGGTAACGAAGATCCGTATCCTTCAGACCGTGGAATTTTTCAGGAAGAGGAAGCAGGGATTTTGCAAGAAGCTTGATCTTCTTTGCGTGAATAGAAATTTCACCGGTTTTTGTGCGGAAAGCATAGCCTTCGATACCAATGATATCACCGATATCCCACTTTTTGAAGTCTGCATAATCATCTTCACCGACTTCGTCACGTTTGATGTAAACCTGCATTTTGCCGTCATCATCACTGATGTGTGCAAAGGAAGCTTTACCCATGATTCTGCGGCTCATCATTCTGCCCGCGATGGAAACGATCGGTTTCTCTTCTGCGGGAACTTCTTCATCGTCCTTGAAATTTGCGCGGATACTGCCCGATGTTGCGGTCACATCGTACTTTACTTCCGCAAAAGGATCACGACCTGCGTCCTGAAGCGCTTTCAGTTTGTCGCGGCGGATCTGCAAAATTTCGGCAAGCTTTTCTTCGGAAAGCTCTTCCGTTTCATTTTGTGTGTTCAATCTTTCTTCTGCCATTTTTCTAAACTCCGTTCTGCAAGAGGGATTCCCTTGCATCTTTTTCGTTCATATATTTTCGTATCAAACGGGAAATCAAAATCTACCGTTTAGGATTTTGCGATATTAACGATTCTGAAATTCGCAACGCCGTCGGGAACTTCCACAGAGATCACATCGCCGACTTTTGTACCCATAAGTGCTTTGCCAATGGGGGACTGATCGGAAATCTTGTTATTCAGCGGATCTACTTCGCGAGAGCTTACGATAAGATATTCGATTTCTTCGTCATAATCCATATCATAAATTGTTACAGAAACACCTACGCTTACAGAGTCGGTCTGAATTTCATTGTCGCTGATAACTTTTGCGTGACTGATGGTTTCTTCAAGCTCGGAGATCTGTGCTTCGATCTTAGCCTGCTCATTTTTTGCTTCATCATATTCACTGTTTTCCGAAAGGTCACCGTAAGAACGTGCGATACCTACGTTTTCCGCTGCTTCTTTACGTTTGACATTCTTTAAATAATCAAGTTCGTCTTTCAGCTTCTGAAAGCTGCTTTCTGTAACAACAATCTGTTTTGCCATGGTAAAAAATCTCCTTTATGTGTTTGTTTACATTTTCAATTTATTAATCAATGGAAGCAAGTTCCTCAATTGCTCTTTTCAGCTGTGTATCTTCTTCGTGGGGAACCAAGAAAAGGTTCATGCCCTGCCATTCCTCGGGAAGTTCGATTTCAATGTCCGGATAAATGCCGACACCGTCATAGTTCTCGGAAAAAGGCGGATTATAGAGGAAGCTTGTAACAAAAACTACACTGCCGTCACGGAGCGGTGTTCCCGTCTGTCCGCAACCTTTACCGTAAGTTTTGGTGCCGATGATCGTCGCTTTATCATAATCCTTCAAAGAAGAAGTAAAAAGCTCAGCCGCCGAAGCAGAATTACCGTTCGTTAAAATAACCATCGGCAGATCAACTTCAAATTCATCAGATTCATGAACTTCAAACTCCACGCCATCTTTATCAGTAAGATGCACAATCGGTCCTTCAGGAAGCAGATAGTCCAACATCGGAACAACCGCGTTCAAGTCACCGCCAAGATTATTGCGAACGTCAAAAACAAGGCCTTCTACGCCGACTTCTAACAAAGCATCTACGGCACTGAAGAAATCAAGCGCTGTTGTATAATAGGAAAGAAATTCCGTAATATAAACATAACCAAATTTTTCGTCACCATATGTGACAACCTCTGTAATGATCGTATCCGCTTTATATTTATTACGGATCACCGAAACCTCCATCTTTTCACCGTTACGAATGATGCCGATCTTCACCGGTGTTCCGGTTTCACCAACAATCACCGCGGGAAGTCCATCAAAGCCGATCTCAGAAGCAGGCGTGCCTTCCACACTGTCGATAATATCGCCAACCTGCAAACCGGCTTTTTTCGCCGGCCCATCGTTCATAACCTGAACGATCTCGATCTGATTGTTTTTGTTCTGAACAATGGAAACGCCGATGCCCACAGAATTACCGGAGGCTGCCTCTTTTTCTTTTTTCCAAGCTTCAGCACTATAATAAGAGGCATATTTGTCACCTGAATAATAAACATATGCCTGCGCAATGGCGTCTTTTTGCGCTTCGCTGTCTATCTCATAAAGATAATCATCTTCGAAAAGCTTTTCAAGCTCCGAAAGTTTGGAAAAATCCAAAGCTTCTGCCATAGAAAAAGCTCTGTTGATCTCTCCTTGATAAAAAACGGAAAGTCCCGCAAAAGTTCCCATAAACACGAATACCGCCGCAAGCAAAACGCAAACAATGGTAGTTCCGAGAGAAACACGGATCGTTTTGTGCTGTTTTTTCGGTTTTTCTGTTTCTTGCATCACAGATTCGAACAAAGGGGTTTCCTCTTTTTTGGGTTCCGAATTTTCAAAATTTTCCATTCTGACCTCCGAATCGTTTGTTGTATTTGGAAGAAAATCTTCAATATATACACATATTGAGCGACCTTGCAAACTATGTTCCAAGGACGCTCATTTTTGTGAAAAATCAATATCTGTTGTTTTTCGATGCCAGATAACTTCTGACCATCAATGCAACCTTAAAGGTAATCGCGTTGTCAAATTCGCGCAGGTCAAGACCTGTGAGTTTTTTGATCTTATCCAAGCGATAAACGAGTGTATTTCTATGAACGAACATTTTTCTCGAAGTTTCCGAAACGTTAAGATTGTTCTCAAAGAAACATTGGATCGTAGAAAGTGTTTCACGGTCAAGAGATTCAATGGAGCCCTTCTTGAAAACTTCGTTAAGAAACATCTCGCAAAGTGTTGTCGGAAGCTGATAAATCAGACGTCCGATACCAAGATTTTCGTAGCTGACAACATTTTTGTCCGTATCAAATACACGGCCAACCTCAAGCGCTGCCTGCGCTTCTCTGTAGGATTTTGCGATATCCTTGATATTATCCGCAGGACTACCGATACCGATAGAAACTTTCGTATAAAACTCAGAAGCAAGTGTGCTTGCGATCTCCACAGCGGTGCTTTCAATTTCAGCCGCATCAGTTCCCTGCTTCAGCTCACGCACAAGGACAATGTCCTTTTCACCGGTGCTGATAACGTAATCCTGATTGGTGTTCGGGAACATATTCTGAATGATATCGTAAGGAGAGTTTTCCGAATTGGAATTGAACTTCAAAAGGAAAACAACGCGAAGCACATCAGGTGCAAAATGAAGCTCTTTACTCTTTACGTAGATATCACCGGGAAGAATGTTATCAAGAATGATATTTTTAATAAATGAAACTTTATCGTATTTATCGTCATGAAAGCTTTTTATATTATTAAGAGAAACAGCAAGCACCATGGACATTTTATCTGCCATGCTGTCTTCACCCTCAACAAAAACCGTATATTCGGGACGGACTCCACCCGTCATGGAGCGGTAAGTATAACCCGCGAAAACGACCGCGTCTGCAGAATATGCCAATTCTTCTCTGACAGCCTGTCTGGTTTCACCGATCTTCATAAGGTCACTGCAAGCAACGATGACCCCATTTTCGTCAATAACGCCGATCGCGCGGCCGATCGCGTCCTTCATTTGATGGATTAAACCCTGAAATAACCTGTTCGACATATCTTTATCCCCTTATCATAAGCATAATCTTTACGTTGATTGAAAAAGACGAATTCTAAATTACAAATTCGTCTTTTTATTTTAACTCATTTTTTGTGAAATTTCAATAGTTTTTTTGTAAAATCGTCTAAATTTAAATCAAACGAATCGTACAAACTATACCAATGAGGATATAGATCACCAAAAGAGCAATCATCACGTATGCAAATGCTACGGGCAAGAGCACAAGGATCACACCCGCGATAAGAAGAGCCGCTGCCATAACAAGCGCAAGAATGCCACCGATCTTGCTGGGCAAGCGGTAAATTTCTTTACCGGAAATCACAACGGCGCCGTTTTTCGCACGCATTGCCAAAACAAGCAAAGCAATCACCAAAACGGGCAAAACGAATACGAGAACTTTCGAAACGTAAGCAATAACAGTTTCAAAAGCATTGTATGTCTTTGCGGACGCATAATAAAGGAAGAATGCATTGGCAATGGCAAAAGCAGAAATATTCTTGAATTCTCTCTTGAAAACATTGTAGATCACAGCGAAAAGAGAAACCATGGCAAATGCCACCTGATATTTCACATTTGCATTATGGATATGACGGTAAGTCATGCAGATCAAAAGCACAGGAATCAAAAAATATGCAACGCCGACACTGGTAAATACACGGCTGCTTTCATCGACCTTTTTCACGCGGTGCAAATAGATAAGTCCTGCAACGACAGCGATCAAAAGAACGGCTGCGATCCACTGACCGACACCAAGAACGTAGCGGAGCTTGCTCTCATTTACAAGACGGAGTCCTGCAAAGCCAAGGATTGCCGCGCCGAAGATCGCAAGCAAACGGTAAAATTGAATATCCTCCTTGGGGATCGGGGCTTTCTGTGTTTTTTTGATATTTTTGTCACTCATACTAAATTCCAATCTCGGCGGTAAAATTTTGGGATATCAACGCTCGTCCGACCACCGACGGACAATCTCTCAAACGGAAACCTTTTCTGTTCGGTTCAAAGCTCAAATTCATAGGTGATGGCAGAAAGAACAAATCCGGAAGCGGTTTCGCTTCGGAGGATTCTGTTGCCAAGTTTTGTGGAAGCGATCCCGTATTCCGCTGCCAAAGCGATCTCTTGCGGTGAATAACCGCCTTCGGGGCCCACAAAAAAACCAAGCGTTTGCGTTTTTTGTTCAGACAAACGGCGAAGATAGGATTTGAGAGAAAACGATTTTTCGTCCTCATAACAAATAAACGCCTCCGTATTTTCACACGCCTTCACAGCCTGCGCATAGCTCATATGCGCAAGGATTTTCGGAATGATACCTCTTCCGCATTGCTTTGCGGCCTCTTCGGCAATTTTTCCGAGTCTTGTAAGACGCTTTTCTTCGCTTTTGGCATCGGGTTTTACGATGCAACGCGAAGAATATACGGGAACGATCTCGCTGACGCCGAGCTCCACAGCCTTTTGCACGATGTAATCAAATTTATCACCCTTGGGTACGGATTGATAAAGTCTTATCCGAAGCGGGGATTCCGAAACGGAAGCGTGAGCGGCAAGCGTTCTTGCCAAAACTGTCTGTCCGTCGAAATCTTCGATCTCGCAATCGTATTCCACTCCCGCGCCATCGCACACGGTGATATGCTCACCGCGCCGCATACGGAGCGAAAAGGAGATATGCTTTGCATTATCGCCCGTGATCAGAAAAGTTCCGTCCTCACGAGGGCTTTCCGACAAAAGGAAAAATCTCGGCATACTGTCCTCCAAAAAAGTTCTGATACAAACAGAAACGGGATATATAAACGACTTCACATATCCCGTAAATTACTATTATTATATACCAAAAATACTTTTTTGTAAAGAATTTTGACAAGATTTTTAATGATTTTTTATGGATTTTTTATAAATTCTCGGGTTTTTGGAAGATTTCGGCGCACCAACCCTTCTCTTTTTTCACACCGAGCTTCCAAAAGCCTGCTTTTTTCATTGCCGCATCCACTTCCGCTTCTCTTTCGTCGATGATACCGGACGCGATAAAATAACCGCCGTCACGAATCAGTGCGCCAACACCCGTAGAAAGACGGATAATAATATCTGCCACGATGTTCGCCGTAACGATATCAAACTGCTTGCCATCGACCAGCTTCACGTCGGAAAGAAGATCGGAAACGTAGCAATCAATATTCGGGCAATCATTGCGTTCTGCATTTTCCTTTTCCGTGCGAACCGCAATCGGGTCGATGTCGCAAGCCGCGCATTTTGCCGCGCCAAGCTTAGAAGCGCAGATCGCAAGAATACCGCTACCGCTACCTACGTCGAGAAGATAATCACCCTTCGTGATATATTCTTCGAGAAGTTCTGCGCAAAGACGCGTGGTTTCGTGCGTACCCGTACCGAATGCCATACCGGGATCCATATCAATGATGATCTCGTTTTCTTTCGCTTCATATTCTTCCCAGCTCGGAACCACAACCATGCGATGACCGATGTGTGTGGGTT
>CAYXQF010000082.1:0-8343 GCA_964466625.1 uncultured Lachnospiraceae bacterium
TGAAAAATTCACTTCTCCATGACTCTTCTTTAAATTGCATGGTTACCTCTTATGCCGTAAAAAGCGAAAGGATCGTCATGACCACGAGAAAAGCACACGCCACGATCACGCCCGGATTCAAAAATACAGCTTTTCGTTTCTCCTTGGCGGAAAGCACCTCACACCCTTTTTCGGGGCGGAAATTCTTTGCGTAAAAAATTAAGCAAAGAATGCCTGCAATCGTAAGCGTTCCCATCACGAGAACAAGGATCAGATAAAGAAGAATCGGAAGCGCATATTCGAGCGTCAATGAAAGGAGATTTTCATCGGAAACCGTTTCCAAAGCCTCCAGATACGGCGCAAGCTTCATGACAAAAAGTGAAGGCAAAACACCGCCGATGACATTGAAGATCAAATGCAAAAGCACGGTCAACCAATATTTTCCCGAACGGTAATAAACATACGCCAAAAGCACACCCACACCGAAAGCATAGAAAAATTGGCTGAAGTTCTGATGAAAAAGCCCAAAGAAAAATCCCGAAACCAGCATGCAAGTCAGTTCGCCATACGGGCGCATACGATCGATCAAAAGTTTACGGAAGAAAAGCTCCTCCAAGATCGGTGCCAAAATGCCTGCGGAAAGGAAGATCTGCCATGGCTCCATCTCCATCATAAGCAAGATAACTTCATTGGACGCTTCATTTCCCGTCAGCGCATTCCAAACGGAAAGCCACATATTGCCGATAACATTACCAGCAGATCCCGCAGCAAAGCAAATCACAAGCACAACCAAAAAGTGCTTCACGGAAAACGGTCTTTTCTCAAAAGGTGCCTTCGGCACACTACGCAAGACCACAAGAGAAACCACGATCGCGATAGCAAGCGTCGCTTCATTAATCAAAAGAAAATATTTATTGTATAAAGCAATGAGAGAGCTATCCGATTGTGCCGCAAAGCCCACAAATGCAGACAGTCCCGTCATCAATAAAAGCCAAAATCCGATCAAAACAAAGAGTGACCAACCGCACCGATTAAAGCACGTGCGCATTTTTTTGCGCTCGTTTTGAAAGACGGCTTGATCTCCTTCTTCACTCGGTGTGAATATCATATCATCATTCATGAAAGAAACTCCTTTTCTATATCAATTTTGCTGTTAATAGCCGATCACAACGCCGAAAAACAGCACGGAAATTGTCAAAAGTAAAACAAAAGCTTGCAATTTCCACGTCCATTTCACCCATTTCCCGTAGGAGATATTCGCCATGGAAAGTCCTATGAGCAAAACGGGATTGGTCGGCAAGATCACGTCGGTAAAGCCGTCCGCCATGCAATATGCCAAAATGACAAGCGACGGTGAAAGTCCGAGCGCCGTGGCAACGGGCATCACCACAGGCATCACCAAAATAATCTTTGCCGAGGCAGAGCCAATAAACATCTGCAAAAACAAGATCAAGCAATAAATCAAAAGAATTGCAAAAAATTTATTTTTCCCTTCCAACAAAGTGATCACGCGATACATGACCGTATCCATAATGCCGCTTTCCGTCATCACAAGCTTTGCGGAAGATGCAACGGCGATGATCACGACAGCAGGAAGCATGGAACGCGCGCCTTGCCAGATGAAAAACGCCATGTCACGCTTTTTCTCGCAAACAAGAAGTCCGCAAACCACACCGCAACCAAGAAAACTCAGCGCCAGGATCGGAATCGCCAGTCCCGAGATCGCTCGAACCGATGCGATCAGCAAAAGCATCAACATCTGAATACCGAAAAATACAGAATAGACACGAAAAATTTTATCTTCATTCAAAACTTTTTCTTCAAAGCTATGGTCCATCAGTTGCTGTCTTTCTCTGTCTGCTTCATAGCTGGGAGAAGATTTCGGATCGCGTTTGATTTTACGCAAGTGCAACATCAGGAAAGCGCAGAGCGTCACATAAGTAATGGCGAAAAAGACAATGCGAAGCCAAACGCCGGAGGACAGAGGGTGTCCTGCCACCTGCGCGGCAAGACCCACAGAAAAAGGATTGGTGATCGCCGCGGAGAAGCCGAAGCAAGCCGCCAAAAGGCAAGCGCCAAGACCCATCATCGTGTCCATATTCAAAGAGATCATCATCAAAATAATGATGGGAAGCAAAGTCACAAGCTCCTCAAACATACCGAAAAAGCTCCCGAAAAGCATAAAGATCAGCACAGTCACACAAATGGCCATCACCTTTCGATCGCCTAAGCGACGGATAATGCGTTCGATGAAAATTTTAATTCCGCCCGTTTTTTCAAGCAGATTGAATACGCCGCTCATCACGAGCAAGAATACGCTGATCATGATCAGCGTCAGCGCATCGGAGGAAGCAAAAACACGGATCGGCGCTGTCAAAACACGCCAAGGCGCAATCCCCGAAATTTTACCCACTTGATAGGTACCGGCAATAATCGTTCCCTCTGCATCGCGCTCAAAGGTTCCCTGCGGAATACAGTAAGACAGCGCACCACTTACGATCAATACGGCGATCAGCACCACCATGACCGTTACAAACACACGCGTTTCGATCCCTGCAAACGATTTCTGTTTACGCTCTTCTTTTTTTTGCGCGTTTTTATTTTTCGTTATTTGCATAGTCTTCTAACCTCTCACTGTCAGCGACAAGTTGCCGCTTTCATTTTTCAAAGATTCGCCTGATCGGAAAAGATCATGGAAGCGATATACCAATCCACCGCACTGCGGCGTTCTTCAGGAACGAAATAATAGATTTCACTCCCCACGTAAACCTCAAAATCTTCTCCCGCACCAAAAAGCAAGCGATAGATCTGTTTCATGGGAAGACGAAATTCGAAATCTTCTCCGTCCTGCGTACCATGATAAAGCAAACCTTCTGCGTTCAAAACACATACGCCCTCACCCGAACGTCTAAGCATATGCTTTCCGTCCTTTGAAGGACGATAAAGCGTCACATCGGAAGTCAGCGCAAAAGCAGGATCTGACGCGATCTGCTCTTTCATCGTTTTCATTTGCCAATCGTACCAGTCGGCAAAATGCGCAAACGGTGTACCCGTCACAAAAGAGTAGCGATCGTCAATTGTTGCCAGCTTTCCGCATTTTTCACAGAAAACGTCTTTTCCTTTGGTCGAGATCGTATATTTCGCACCGCAAACAGGGCAAGTGGTAAGAATATTTTCCAAGCCTTCCGCCATCTTTTTGGAACGATAATGAACGTTCGGACGTTCATTAAGCCAAGAGAATTCGTCATATGTAAGACGCGCTTCGATCTTTTCCTGAATCTGTTCAACGGAAAGCTTTTTCACTTCATCTGCCGTGAGCAAAGATTCCAGCGTTGCTTCCACCAAAGAACCGCGGCGGACACCTTTTCCCCATTTGGGATCAGCAAAATAGTCACCATGAATGGTGATGGTATAGATCGGCACGTTCATTTTTTTCAAAAAGCTGTACGTACCCGGTTGAATATCTTCAAAACGCCCTACTGTAGAAAGTCTTGCTTCCGGCATCATCGCCAGAACGCCGCCGTTTCTTAGTACAGTCAAGCTGTTTTTCACGCTTTCATAATCCAGCGTGAACATACTCTTCGGGAAACAACCAACCGAGCGCAATAAATTACCAAGAAATTTTTTATAAAAATACAATCTTGCTACGATAAAATTCGGACTTTTTTTACGAAGAAGTTTTCCTGCATACGCAAAATCAATGAAAGAACCGTGATTACAAAGCACCACACACGGTGTTTGCATAGAATCGCCTACATGGTCTGTATAGCGAACACGCACACCAAGGAAAAACAACACGATACGAGAGATCATATAAGGGAAAAGCAATTTGATCGGACGGAAAAAACGCACGGTCGTATTCGCGCCTGCACTATGCTTTTCAATATAAGCATTGATCTTCGCAAAAAACTTCTCTTTATTAATCAGCATAATCGTAAGAATCACCAACAGCAAAAGGAGAACGCACAACGAAACGATCCAGCCGATCTCAATTGCCATATTGCCAAGACCCACGCCGATACAGATCGACGGAAGACTGCCGAGAAAAGTCAAAATAGCGTAACGCGGATATTTCATTCCGACACTTGCCGCAAAAAAGCAAATCATTCCGTAAGGGATCGCCGGCAGAAAATATAAAATAAAAATGATCACCGCCAATTTATCCGACGTTGCCGCTTTTTCAAAATTGACGTGAATATTCTTCACAAAACATTCTCGTATAGCTTCCCCATACACGCGATACAAAATGAAAATAATCAAATTGCCAAAAAACACGCCTATGGCACAGCAAAAAAGTCCCAAAGGAAAACCGAAAGAAATTCCCGCCAACACTTGCACAGGCTCCGCCGGCAAGAATGCTACAACCACTTGAAACATGGATAAAATGACAACCGTAATATGTCCGCGGACACCGAGATCCAGCAGCTGCTCTCGCAGTTCATCACCGGTATAGCGCGCATCAAAAACATTGCGAAGTAATTCATAATTATTTCCCGAAAGGAAAAAACATGTCAATAGCACAAAAAACGCGATAAAGCCAAGCGCTGTATAAATTTTTGTTTTTATTTGGATCTTATGTTTCATTATCAAATGCTCCAAAAGTAAAGATAAGAATATTGTACCATATTTTTGTTGTTTTGACAAGTGTTGAGATCGTTATAATTTTTAATTAAATCTTAAAATATTTACAAAATCAAGAAGCCTTCCCTTCAAAACTCCCAACCGATTTTATATTTTCTTCTACACAAAAATCTATTGACAAGTTTACTTTTTTGTTTTATATTAAAAACAGAAAGTAGCCGATGGAGATGAGGATACGTATTGTCTTGCCCTATCTTTTCTTCGTGAAATAAGATCATCAAATTATGTATCAACTATAGAGAGGAGCCTACTATGAGAACAACAAAAATCGCACCTGCTACCCCTTTTTCCGGCGCACCAAAAATTAATTTAGCATCGGTATTTGGCGCTTCACCGCAAAAACCGTTTTTACTCCGTATTCCCGTCACAGGTGAACGTCCGATTCGTTACGGCGCTCAAGATCTGCCCGATGGACTGATCCTGCGCGACAACATTATCACAGGTCAAGTTTCAGAAGTTGGAATTTATGAGATCAAACTTATTGCTGAAAATGCGCTTGGCAAAGCAGAGAAAAAGCTCACGCTGGAAATCGCACCGAACCACGTGCTTGTGACTCCCCTGCTCGGCTTCACCACATGGAATGCCTTCGCTGCCCGTGTCACACAAAAGGATATGATCAATGTTGCCCACAGTATGGTAAAACACGGTATCACCGAATACGGCTATCGTTACGTCAATCTCGACTCCGGTTGGCAACACGAATATGGTGGCGAACTTGATGCCATTCAGCCAAATCCGAAATTTCCTGACATGAAAGCCATGACCGATGAAATCCATGCACTCGGACTCAAATGCGGTATCTATTCCACACCGATGCTTACCGCGTGGGGGTGTCCTTCGGAATACAAATCCATTCCCGGTTGCACACAGGGTGAACCTGACATTCGTTTCACACCGACAAACGGTGGCATTGGCGTTATACACAAAGAAGAAAACAATGCAAAGCAATGGGACGCATGGGGTTTTGACTATCTGAAATATGACTGGAATCCCACAGACACCATCAACGCAGAAATCATGCGTCAGCATCTGTTGAAAAGAAAACGTGATTTTGGCTTCTGCGTGACCGTAAATGCGCTCTATCAATATGTCAGTTATTGGTCTAAATATTGCAATTCTTATCGCAAAAACACCGATTCGCACGGCCATTGGAGCAATCTTCTGAAAATCTATCAGACGTATGACGGATATGAAAAGCACATGAATAAAGGTCATTATTTCGATCTTGACATGCTTGACGTTGGCAATTGTGTTTTCAAAGACCGCGAAGATTTTCTCACGGAAGATGAACAAATCGTTTCTTATTCCATGCGTGCATTCCTCAATTCACCGATTCAACTCAGCGCCGTTTTAGACGAAGTAAGCGATTTTGATCTCGCGCTTTATTGCAACGAGGAGATCATTGCCGTCAATCAGGACGCAGCCTTTGCCCCATCTGTTCCTGTTTTTCGCAAAAATGAAGGGAATGCCACGCTCGACGTTTATGAAAAACTGCTCGAAGACGGCACCTATGCCTACGCATTTTTTAATATGGGAGAAACAGAAGAAACCGTCACCGCTAAATTCTCTGAAGCAAGCACCCTTCGGGACTTGTGGGCAAAAGAAGACATCGATACTTGTGATGCACTTTCTCTTACCATGCCCACCCACACGGTACGTATTGTCAAAAGCAAGATGAAAGCAGAAAGGATCTTTACAAAATGAAACAAATTTCGGTTATTTTGATCGGTGCCGGCGGCAGAGGCACAACGTACGTTACACAAATGAAATCCATGCCGGAAAAATACAAAGTCATCGGCGTGGCAGATCCGATCGAGGAAAAACGCCGTGTTATCAAAGAGATGCATGATATTTCCGACGATATGTGCTTTGAAAGCTGGGAAGATATGCTCGCTCGCCCTAAGATGGCAGATCTCGTCATCATCGCAACGTCAGATCATCTACACTGCGCCCCTGCGATGAAAGCGATCTCGCTCGGATATGACATTCTCCTGGAAAAGCCTGTGGCACAAACGGTCAAAGAATGTACGGACATCGCAAATGCAGCCCGTGAAAAAGGTGTTTCTGTGCTTGTTTGTCACGTTTTGCGCTATACACCTTTCTTTAAAAAGGTAAAATCCATCATTCAAAGCGATATGATTGGTGACTTGGTTTCCATCGATCAAGTAGAAGCTATTGGTAGCGTACATTTTTCGCACAGCTTCGTCCGTGGAAATTGGCATTCCGAAAAGGAATCAACCCCTATGATCCTTGCTAAAACTTGTCACGATCTGGATATGATCCAATGGTTGATCGATAAACCTTGTAAAAAAGTTTCTTCCTTCGGCAGTCTGACACATTTCACCGAGAAAAACGCACCTGAAGGTGCGCCGCATCGTTGTATCGACGGAAATTGTCCTCATGCAAAAACTTGCCCTTACAACAGTGAACGTCTTTATATCGAAGGACCCGAAGGACTTCCGTGGAAACCGATCTTCAAAAAGCAAGTTGCCACACACCCTGATTTTTCCGATGAAGAGCTTCGCGAAGCCTTGAAAAATACGGATTACGGTCTTTGTGTTTATCATGCGAATAACGATATGGTCGACCATCAGGTCGTGAATATGGAGTTTGAGGACGGCGTCACTGCCCACCTTACCGTTAACGCTTTTAACTCCGGCGGCAGACATATTCGCATTTACGGCACCAAAGGTGAACTCACAGCATTTGCTTCTTCGAAAGCGATCCGCATTTTCACCTATGAGGATTGGAAATGGAAGGAATACCCTGTAATGGAAACGGAAGAATCTATTGTCGGTGGACATGGCGGTGGTGACCGCGGTATCATCATTGATCTTTATGATTATCTGATGGGAACATACAAAGGAAATTCCGTTGCCGAGATTCGCGTTTCCGTTGCAAACCATCTGATTGGCTTTGCGGCAGAGGAAGCGCGCCATACAGATACCGTGGTTGCACTTGACGATTATTTTGTAAAAAACAATTATGAAAACCTTTGAATCTTTTATTCATTTGCGTCCTATATCTTTCATGTATTTTGGCAAAACAAACATTAAAAAAGAAAAGCTCATGAACAGTAAATCTTTTTCTTAAAATAATGTATACGAAAAGCCGCCCTTATTGCACATAAGGCGGCTTTCTTATAAATAATATCTTTACACTTACGCAAGCTCTGCTTCGGCAATGCGCACAACAAGATCCGTTCCATAAGGATAACCGTTGCAGTCTACGGTAAGTTCTCCGTTTTCTTGCTTGAACGGAAGCGCCTTTCCATTATCAGTCCAACAAACTTGTTTGACTTGATCCTTCACACCGCGGAAAATTCTGATGCCTTCGGTGCATTCACCAAACGTCACGTCCGAATTGCCCACAATAGAAAAATTATGCACGAACAGATAAAGCTTATTTCCTGCACGAAGCGAAAAATTTTTCTCATCACCAAGAACGCCGCAAGGCTTACCCTCGTAAATCGCATCCCCGGTAGCATGTATCCAACCGCCTATGCCGCGAAGCAACGCTTCTTGCATGAAAGGAATCTCGCCCTCTCCCGTAGGTCCAACGTTCAAAAGATAATTTGCACCCACTTTACGGCAAGAACAAAGCGTTTCAATCAATTCTGCAAGAGATTTATAATTGAAATCCGCGCCGCCAAAGCCCCAATGCGAGACCCCCGAAAAATTTTGTGTAAAAGTGAATAAATACTTCCAATCAGACGAAACTCAA
>CAYXQF010000083.1:0-8306 GCA_964466625.1 uncultured Lachnospiraceae bacterium
AAATGACGTTTTTGCCTGCACGCAATGCGTCGATGGCAAGCGATTTATGAACTTCGTTTGTCGCGGAAACGAGAATGAGATCAACCTCGGGGTCACTGAGAAGTGCTTCTTTGGATTCATAAACGTAAGTGCCGCGTCCAACAGCAACTTCACATGCTTTGGGGCTGATATCAAAAATGCCTTTGACTTCCAGACGGTGAAAATTTTTCTTCAGATGGTCGAAATGGGATCTTCCCATGCCGCCGAAGCCGATAATACCGAGTTTATGCATTACGCCCACCACATTTCACCTGCTTTTTCGTAAATGATACAATCTTTGAGAAGCGATACTGCTTTTTCAAGACCTTCTTTTGCGGACATCAACGCGTCTTCGTGCTCGATGCTGATCGCGCCGTCATAGCCGACGGTCTTCAGTGCGCTGATGATGTTATTCCACGTTTCTTTGCCGTGGCCGTAGCCGACGGTGCGGAATACCCATGCGCGGTTTTTTACGTCGCCATAGCTCTGGGTGTCCAGAACGCCGATCTTTTCGGTGTTGGCTTTGTCGATCTTGGTGTCTTTCGCGTGGAAGTGATAGATCGCGCCTTCGAGCATTTTGATCGCTTCGCAAGGATCAATGCCTTGCCAGAAAAGGTGGCTGGGGTCGACGTTGGCGCCGATGATATCACCGACAGCCGCACGCAGACGGAGAAGCGTAGAGGGATTATATACGCAGAAGCCGGGGTGCATTTCAAAAGCGATCTTTTTGATGCCGATCTCTTTTGCGAGTGCGGCGGTTTCCTTCCAATAAGGAATGATGACCTTTTCCCACTGCCATTCAAGGATATCGAGATATTCCGGCGGCCAAGCGCAGGTTACCCAGTTGGGATTTTTCGAATCCTCGCAGTCACCGGGACAGCCGGAGAAACCGATGATGGTATCGGTGCCGAGCTCCACGGCGATCTTCATTGCGTCCACGAATTCTTCGTGGAATTTCTTTGCGATCTCTTTATTCGGGTGAACGGGGTTGCCGTGGCAGGCAACGGCGGAGCTCTTCATATCATATTTTTTAAGAAGTGCTTTCAGCTCTTCGATTTTTTCAGGTTTGCCAAGATAATCCTTGGGATCGAGATGTGCTTTGCCGGGATAACCGCCCGCACCGATCTCAAAGCTGTCAACTCCGAGCTTTTTGAGATAGGCAAGGGAATCCTCAAGGCTCATTGCCGCCAAAACAGGGGACATAACGGAAAGTTCCATGGTTTTATTTCTCCTTTCCTTTTTTCATCAATTGTTGTTTTCAAGCGCGGGCTTGAAATGTACGCAGGGAACGACGCCGATCTTTTTTGCTGGGCAAACGTAGCGAACGGCGTTTTTGATGATTTTCTGAACGTTTTCATTGTGGTAAGAACGATTGGTTTCGTGGCCGGGCTGGAAATAGAAGATCTTTCCGTTGCCGCGTGTCCAAACACAACCGCTGCGGAAGACTTCGCCGCCGTCGAACCAACCCATGAATACGATCTCATCGGGATTCGGAATATCAAAGGCTTCGCCGTACATTTCTTCTTCTTCGAGAAGGAAGCCGTCTTCTACACCTTCTGCAATGGGGTGGTTGGGCTTTATGGTCCAAACGCGCTCTCTTGCATTGTCACGCCATTTCAGATTACAGGTCGTACCCATCAGACGTTTGAAAATTTTGGAATGATGTCCCGAATGGAGCACCACGAGTCCCATGCCACCAAGCACTGCCTGCTGAACGCGATCAACGATCTCATCGCTGACTCTGGCATGTCCCATGTGTCCCCACCAAACGAGAACGTCGGTGTCCGCAAGAACTTCTTCGGTCAGCCCGTGTTCTTCCATCTCAAGGGTGGCTGTGCGGACTTCAATATCGTCACATGCAAGGACCTTTTTCAAATGTCCGTGAATGCCTTCGGGATAGATTTCTTTGACGAGAGAATTGCTTTTTTCATGAAGATTTTCGTTCCAAACGGTAACTTTCATGGTAAAATTCCTCCGTTTTTTACAGTTTGATCTCGTGTCCGAGCTCTGCGGATTTATACATTGCTTCGAGAATCTTGATCATATTCACGCCTTGAACGGGAACGAAATCGGGTGTCGCGCCGTCCAAAACGTCAAGGAAGTGGCGAAGGTTTGCTTCATGCTGAGGGATTCCTGCTTCTTCATTGATAACGGGATCGAGGTCGGTGAGCTGACCGTATTCTTCAGAATAGATATGAAGGCCGCTGCGGCTACCAAGCGATGCGCCGGATTTTGTGCCACGAAGCTCAACGAAGTTTTCTTCCTTACCGATGTTGGAAGCCCAAGAGAATTCGATCTGCAGGCAAGCGCCGTTGTCAAAACGGATAAAGCCCATCGCAAGGTCTTCTACGTCGAAGATGCCATCGGCTTTTTTGTCGCCAAAAGCGGAGTGAACGGAATCGCAGACTTCGTTATCAGCAAATTTTGTGTATGTGCAACCGGTAACAGCAACGGGAGTGGGGTTGCCCATGAGCCAGATTGCAAGGTCGATCATATGTACGCCGAGGTCGATGAGAGGACCGCCGCCGGACTGCTCTTTGGTGGTGAACCAGCCGCCCTTGCCAGGGATACCGCGACGGCGGATCCAACCGCAACGTCCGCAGTAAATATCGCCCATTTTGCCGTCAGCGATATAGCGTTTGAGGTATTTTGCTGTGTTGCGATGACGGTTATTGCGCATCGCCATGAGCACTTTACCGGATTTTTCTGCCGCATCTTTCATCTTGGTTACTTCTTCAACGGAAACAGCATCGGGCTTTTCAGTGAACACGTGAAGACCTTTTTCAAGAGCTTCTACAGCGATGATAGAGTGGAGATAGTTCGGGGTACAGATATCTACATAGTCAAGACCTTCCATGTTGAGAAGTTCATGATAATCTGTAAATGTTGCAACATCGTCGGAAATCGAGAACTTTTCTTTGAAAGCTTCGATCTTCCAAGGAAGAATGTCGCAGATCGCAACAACTTCTACATTATCCATTCTTTGATATGCAGTCATGTGAGAACCTTTTGCAATGCCGCCAAGACCGATCAGACCAACTTTGTATTTTTTGTTCATTTTTGATACCTCCTGCGGAGAAATTATTTTAGTTTTTGTAAATTCAGTATAGCACATTCAGACTTTTTGTGATATAATATATTTGCTTAAAAATATCAATATTTTGCGATTATGATTCTCGTAGGAGGTTTACATAAATGAATGTAAAGGAAGAAAAAAGTTTTCGGATCGACGGTGCGCAAAGCTTTGTTCACTGCATTCGCATCAATAAAAATGTAAGTCAGGAATGGGACATGCCGTATTACCATTATCACGAGTATATCGAAATGCTCTATTTTTTGGAGGGAGAAGGCTTTGTGTATATCAACGGAACGAAAAATTTCTTTTCGTCAGGAACTTTTCTGATCGTCAATTCCAAAAAAGCACACGCACTTTATTTTACGAAGCCTTCTAAATATTTTTGTGTAAAATTTATGCCGCACGTCCTTTATGAAAGTGAACAATCTTTCGTTGACATCAAATATGTAATGCCCTTTATTTCCGAGGAAAAAAATCAACACATTTTTTCCCGTGACGAGATCAAAGACACCTCGATCGAAGCGCTTCTCACAGAAATGATGGACGAATGGGATGCGATGGACTTGGGCTACGACCTTGTGATTCGCGCGAATATTCTGAAGATCTTTTCTGTGATTTTTCGTTTGTGGAAACGTTCGGGCGGCGAAGAAACGATGAAAAATTTCAGTCCTGATATCAAAAAAGCGATCCTTTACACGATGGATCATTATCAAACGGTAACCGAAAAAGAAGTAGCAAGCCTTTGCGGACTCAGCTATCACTATTTTTCTCATCTTTTTCGGCGTGTGGTGGGCGAAAGCTTTTCGGATTATCTGACTTCGCTTCGTATCAGTGAGGCAGAAAAAATGCTCCTCTCGACAGAGAAGAGCATTACGGATATCGCTGCGGAAACGGGTTTTTCCACGACGAGCTATTTTATTTCCAGATTTCGAATGGCAAAAGGCGTGACACCTGCGAAGTTCCGCAAAAACACGCTTGAGCGTTGAGGCTCTGCCTCAAACACCGCACGAGGCACCGCCTCGTGGCTCCGCCAAGGGGCATCACCCCTTGGAACCCAAATGGGGGATTTTTTGAAGCAAGATTCGTTTGTGATTCCTAAGGAACGAGTCCCTTAGGCGGGCTGCAAAGGTGGAACCCTTGCGTTCCTGCATTCAGAGAATAAAGCCCCCGTCGACGGAAAGCGTTTGTCCTGTGATGAAAGACGCTTTGTCGCTTGCGAGAAAGACGATCGCGCGCGCGATCTCTTCCGGTGTGCCGATGTGGGAGAGTGGGGTTCTTTCTGCCAGCGTTTGCATGGTATCCTCGTCATAGCAAGCGTTCATATCGGTATCGACGACGCCCGGTGCGACGCAGTTGACACGAATGTGAGAGGGCGCAAGCTCTTTGGCAAGTGCTTTGGTGAAGCCGATGACCGCTGCCTTCGACGCGGAATAAGCGACTTCTCCCGATGCGCCTGCGATGCCCCACATGGAGGCTACGGTCACGATGCTGCCACCGCCTGCCGCGATCATTTCGCGTGCAGCGGCTTGAGAAAGGAAGAACGTGCCTTTCATGTTGATATCAAAAACGGAATCGTATTCTTCTTCTGTCGTGGAGGTGAAAAGGGAGGGCAGGGCGATACCTGCGCAAGTGACGAGCGCATCAATTTTGCCGAAGGTCATCATCGCTTTGGCAACGGTACGGCGACAATCGGAAAGGCTGGCGGTATCCATTTGAAAAGAAACGGCGCGTGCGCCGTATTTTTTTGCTTCTTCGCAAACAGCAAGCGCAGCATCTTCCCGACTTCTGTAGCAAACGAGGATATCATAACCGGCTTTGGCAAATTCGATGGCACAAGCTTTGCCGATGCCACGGGAAGCACCCGTGATAATTACACTTTTTTTGGTCATAATAGGCATATTGCCACAGAAACTCCCTTACGGGAATCTCTGCGGCAACCTTTCGTTTTTTGGATTCAATTAGAACATTTCAACGTACTGTTCGCGTTTTGCACCAACGGATACGTATTTGATGCGGCAATCGCACATTTTTTCGAGATATTCAACGTAGCGAACTGCAGCTTCGGGAAGATCTTCTTTGGTGCGGCAACCGGAAATATCGCAGTTCCAACCGTCAACGTATTCGATCACAGGTTTTGCTTCTGCGAGCTTCACGCGGTCAGTGGTGAAGACAGTAGTCTGTTTACCGTCAACTTCATAAGCTATGCAAACGGGAATCTTCTTCATGTAGCTGAGGATATCCATTTTGGTGAGAGCGATTTCTGTCGCACCCTGAACCTGGATACCGTATTTGGAAGCAACTACGTCAAAGGGACCTACACGGCGAGGTCTGCCTGTTGCAGCACCATATTCGCCGCCTGCTTTGCGGAGTTCCTCTGCTTCTTCGCCGAACCATTCTGCGGTGAAAGGACCTTCGCCAACGCAGGTGGAGTATGCCTTCATGATGCCGAGAACATAGTCAAGACGGCAACCGGGGATACCTGCACCGATGGGTGCATATGCTGCGATTGTGGGAGAAGAAGATGTATAGGGATAAATACCGAAGTCAATATCGCGAAGTGCGCCGAGCTGTGCTTCGAACATGATGCTCTTGCCTGCTTTGTTAGCGTTGGTGAGATATTCGCAAACGTCGCAAACGAAAGGCTTGAGTTCATCGCCATAGGTGCGGAGCCACTGCATTGTTTCGTCTACGTCATCGCCTTTTGCTTTATATACGCCTTCGATGGTGAGGTTTTTGAAAGAAACGAGTTCTTCAACCTGTTCACGAAGGATCTCGTCGGGTGCAAAGAGGTCGCACATACGAAGACCTTTTTTCATATATTTGTCGCCATAAACGGGGGAAATACCACGTCTGGTAGAACCATATTTTTTGTCCGCAAGACGTTCTTCTTCAAGACAGTCAAGACGAACGTGGTAGGGCATACAAATAACCGCTTTGTCGCTGATTTTAAGATTTTCGGGGGTGATGACGATGCCGCCGTCTCTGAGGTTTTTGATTTCGCCGCAGAGGTGCTTCATGTCAATAACCATGCCATTGCCCATAATGTTAACAACTTCGGGGCGAAGGATACCGGACGGAAGCAGATTGAGAATAAATTCTCCTCTGTCGTTGATAACGGTATGTCCCGCGTTGTTGCCACCCTGATAACGGCATACAATGTCACTTTTTTCGGCGAGCAGGTCGACCATGCGGCCTTTGCCTTCATCGCCCCAGTTGATTCCGACAACAGATGTAAGCATATTTTTTATCTCCAATCGACTTTTTTGTTATTGAACCCGTTACAAACGAGTACATTTAATTATACCAATATTATTCACCTTTTTCAAGGGGATTTTTGAGAAATTTTTCGTTTTTTTACAAAATGTTGTGTTTTTTCATTTAAATTTGGTTTATCTTTGTGAATTTCTTTGTGGAGTAAGTGAAAACCCGGATAAATTGCTTTTACGTTTACTATGGGTGGAGAAAAAATTATTCGTTGTTATTTGTATCACGAAGCGACCAGATCATCGCGCAGGGAGGACCTGAACATTCTACGGAATTCCCATACGGTATAGGTATCGCCACATTCGCAACTATATTCGCGTTCAAAATAGTGCAAATCATCTTCGTGAAAATGTTCGCCTGTCCAAATGTAGGTATATATATGGTCTGTTTTATAAAGAATATAGACAATATTGCTTTCGTACGTTCTGTCAGGGGCATAATATGACCCGCTATAGTATTCGTTTGTCCACGGCGTGCTGTTAGCCGGAGGATTTATAAACTGCAAAATAGCCGTACTTCCGGGTTTGTGCAACCAATTGGAATTTACAAATTTAGCAAAATGGTAATCTTTTTTGCCAGTTTCTTCATCGCCATCAGTATCGGTTCTGAGAGCAATAATGTTTTCCCAATTTCCCAAAACAAGAGGTCGTGTTGTTTGCTCCATAACACAATTGTATCCTAATGCTTCACTTTGGAGATCATCAATTGTGTAATCTGCAAGTTCATCTACTGTGAGATCTTCATTATATTCTTGACCAGAAAAATATCCTGGGTTTCGTTTAGCAGAAGTAATTCCCAATGCATAGGAATAGCAATTAAACTTTCCTACACCAGCATACCAACCGTTTTCCGCAAGAACACTATACTGTAAAGTGTAATCGCTATATACTGCGATGTTGGCGGAGCTTGTGATTCCATAGTATTGTTTTACAGCCTCACGAACATCTTCGTAAAAATCGGCGAGCACTGTCCAGTTGATAACAAAAACTTTATTAGGATCATTTTCTAAAGTTTTGATTAAATTTCTTACATCAATATCTCCAAGTTGAGAAGGAATAGTCACACCTTCGCTTGCAAGAAATTGAATACATTCTTCGTTACTGAGTGAAGATAATTGAATCTGTTCTGTAATGCCTGTTTTAGCAGGTGCAGCATAAATTGGAAGTCCACAAGTACAAACAATCCAAATTGATAGAAAAAAGAAAATGCACGTTTCATCGTTCTATTCCTTTCCATAGATAAATTTTACTGTTAATACCAATATTCAAATGGCGGGAGTCCATAATATTCGCGTACAACATCCCTAACATTGTCATAAAAGTCAAGAAGCACTGTCCAACTAACGACAAAATAGCGGTCGGGATCGTCTTCATATGTTTTGACTAAGGACAAAGTCTTGATGTCTTCTAATTGCGGCGGAACCTCTACGCCTGCCTC
This sequence comes from uncultured Lachnospiraceae bacterium, assembly GCA_964466625.1. GTDB lineage: Bacteria > Bacillota > Clostridia > Oscillospirales > CAG-272 > QALR01. Next base: position 7,796 of record CAYXQF010000083.1, read on the forward strand.
TGAGAGAAACTTTCTGCAATCTTCCTCACTCATGGTGGAAAGCTTGATCTTTGTTTCTCCGAGTGTTTCCACATAGGTGGTTTCGGTGGCGACGGTGGTCATTTCGGTGGTGGTTTGCTCGGTGGTTGTGATTGTGGATTCTATGGTTGTTTCCACCGTGGTTGCTTCTGTGGTGGTTTGCGTAGTTGTTTGCGCTTGTGGCGTGGTTGCTGTCGTTTCTTGAAGCGTGGGCGTCGCACAGCTACAAAGAAGAAAGGCGCATAGACTAAGTAAAATAAGGCGTTTCATGGTCATCTCCTTTCGTGTGAGCAATTTTATCCTTTGTTTTTATATCATATATTATATCATAAAATATTTGCTTTGTATAGATGCTTTGGAGATTTGGCGCTGTGAGGGGATTCGGTGGATTATAATTGACTTTTGATGCTATCTATGTTACAATAAAATGACGAAATTTTTAGAGATGAGCGAAATGAGAAGTAGCAAAATCTCATTATGAAAAAAGTGCGCG
>CAYXQF010000084.1:0-8254 GCA_964466625.1 uncultured Lachnospiraceae bacterium
ATAAAGAAGGTCAGGATTACAGAGCTTGCGAAGCTTACGGTCCTCTTTACAAGAATATCAGAAAATAATTTTTCTTTTCCGAAAATGCTCCTCTTTTTGAGGAGCATTTTTATTTTTGCAAAAATCCGATGCGCAACGAAAATGCTCGGAAAAAATTCACAAAAATTTTATAAAAAATATTGACAAATGACGAAAATAGGATTATACTATACTCGGTTAGCAAAGGCTAACCAAAAAAATGTTATTCGTCCGTCTTGGACAAATAAGTCTAAAAGAAAAGAAGGTTGAACACGTCATGATGCCACTTGTTTTTGCAAACGTCGGAGAAGAGAATACCATCAAAAAAATCGGCGGTTCGCCCGAAGTAAAAAAACATCTTGAAGATCTTGGCTTTGTTGTGGGTGGCAATGTAACAATCATCACAACGCTCGGCGGCAACGTAATCGTCAACGTCAAGGAAGCGCGCGTGGCAATCAGCCGCGAAATGGCGCAAAAAATCATGGTTTAATATTTGCCGATTCGGCATACATTATATAATGAAGACAGAAGGAGGAACCGTCATGAACACATTGAAGCAGGCAAAAATCGGAGAGACTGTCAAAGTGGTAAAACTTCACGGCGAAGGCGCTGTCAAGCGCAGAATCATGGATATGGGCATCACCAAAGGTGTCGAAATCTATATTCGCAAAGTTGCACCTTTGGGTGATCCCATCGAAGTAACCGTTCGCGGCTATGAGCTTTCGCTCCGCAAAGCTGATGCGGACATGATTGAGGTTGAATAAACAGTTTTATACTGCAATGCAAAGGGGCTTTCCCCTTTTGTTTCACCCAATCGGTTAGTCGCAACTTACTCGCATTTTTACTTAAACTTGTTTGAAAGGAATTTATCACAATGGAACTTCGTATCGCCCTTGCGGGCAACCCTAACTGCGGTAAAACAACGCTTTTTAACGCTTTAACCGGTTCCAACCAATTCGTTGGTAACTGGCCCGGCGTTACCGTAGAAAAAAAAGAAGGCAAACTCAAAAAACATGACGGTGTCATCATCACCGACCTTCCCGGCATCTATTCTCTTTCTCCCTACACTTTGGAAGAAGTTGTAGCAAGAAACTACCTGATCGGTGAACGCCCTGACGCGATCCTCAATATCGTAGACGGCACAAATCTTGAAAGAAACCTTTATCTCACAACGCAGCTCACAGAGCTCGGCATTCCCGTTGTCGTTGCCATCAACATGATGGACATCGTGAGAAAAAACGGTGACACCATCAACATCAAAGAACTTTCCCGCGCACTCGGTTGCAAAGTCATGGAGCTCTCCGCTTTGAAAAACGATGGCGTCATGGACGTTGCCGAAGCTGCCATCGAAGCAGCAAAGAACGGAAAAACCGTTCCCATGCACACCTTCTCCGGCGCGGTGGAACACGCACTTGCGCACATCGAAGAAGTTGCGGTACATAACCTCCCTGCAGAACAGCAGCGCTGGTATGCGATCAAACTCTTCGAAAGAGATGAAAAAGCGATCGCGAATTTGAACCTCTCCGAAGATCAGAAGAAGCATATCGAAGAAGATATCGCAGCGGCTGAAAAGGAAATGGACGATGACGCAGAAAGCATCATCACCAACGAACGCTATATCTACATTGCGTCCATCATGAAGGGATCTTACAAGAAAAAGAGTGCCGGTAAGCTCACCGTTTCCGATAAGATCGACAAAGTGGTGACCAACCGTTTTGCAGCACTCCCCATTTTTGCTTTCATCATGTTTCTCGTTTATTATATTTCCGTTACCACCGTCGGCACTTGGGTGACTGACTGGACAAACGACGGTCTTTTCGGTGATGGTTGGCACCTCTTCGGCATCGGCACCTCCGCTTATGAAGAAGCCATCGACGCACACGCCGCAGAACATCTTTTCACAGATGAACTTTCCACCATTGTAAACGGCGCGGTAAGCGCTGAAGTTACAGGCGCAGAAGATGTCCTTGGTGCCATTGAAGAAGGTTCCTTCGGTGCATTCGATGAAGCTTTCGGCACTTACGGCGACGCGCTCGCTGAAGCCGGCTATGACATCTCCGCACTCGTTGACGCGGCAATGGAAAATGCGCCTGAATCTTCCGAATTTGGCGTTTGGGTTCCCGGCATCCCCGTTCTTGTGGAAAGCGGTCTTGACGCTGTAAACGCAGCAGATTGGCTCAAGGGTCTTATTCTTGACGGTATCGTTGGCGGTGTCGGCGGTGTTCTCGGCTTCGTTCCTCAGATCCTCGTTCTCTTTATCCTCCTCGCATTCCTCGAATCCTGTGGCTACATGGCACGTATTGCATTCGTTATGGATAGAATCTTCCGCAAATTCGGTCTTTCCGGCAAATCCTTTATTCCTATGCTTATCGGCACAGGTTGTGGCGTTCCCGGCATCATGGCTTCTCGTACGATCGAAAACGAACGTGACCGCCGTATGACAATTATGACCACCACATTTATTCCTTGCGGTGCAAAACTTCCGATCATCGGCTTAATCGCAGCGGCACTTTTCGGAAACGCTTGGTGGGTAGCCCCCAGCGCATATTTCGTTGGCATCGCGGCAATCATCATTTCCGGTATCATGCTCAAGAAAACTAAAATTTTTGCAGGCGATCCTGCACCTTTCGTAATGGAGCTCCCTGCTTACCACCTTCCCACCGTTGGTAATATTCTCCGTTCCATGTGGGAACGCGGTTGGTCTTTCATTAAGAAAGCAGGTACTATCATTTTGCTCGCGTCTATCGTTATTTGGGCAGGCTCTTGCTTTGGTATTGTGGACGGCTCCTTCGGTTTCAGCACAGAAATGGAGCTCGAAAACAGCGTTCTCGGTATCATCGGCAACGCAATCTGCTGGATCTTCGCTCCTCTCGGCTTCGGCAACATCAAAGCGACTGTCGCTACCATCATGGGCCTTGTTGCAAAAGAAGAAGTTGTCGCAGTATTCGGCGTGCTTGACTTTGAAGGCATGACCGCACTCGCAGGCTATTCCTTCCTCGTATTCAATCTCCTCTGCGCACCTTGTTTTGCCGCGATGGGTGCCATCAGACGTGAAATGAACAATGCAAAATGGACAGCATTCGCTATTACATACCAGTGCGCATTCGCATACGCTGTTTCCCTTTGTATCTATCAGATTGGTTCCATCTTCACCGGTAACATGAACATTATCGGTGTGATCGCTTCCGTTCTCATCATCGCATTCTGCGTATTCATGCTTGCACGTCCTTACAAAGAAGCAACCAAGCTCACAAAAGAAGTAAAAGTTACAAAATAATGATTTGAAAGGAGGATTTTCCTCATGTTAAACTGGCTTATTCAAAATATCGCAACCATCATCATTTCCCTTGTGCTCGCAGTGATCTGTGCGCTCATCATCTTAAAGATGAGAAAAGATAAAAAAGAAGGAAAGACCTCCTGCGGTTGCGGCTGTGAAAACTGCGCAATGAGCGGTTCTTGTCACCCGCAAAAAAAATAAACTTTTCCTACTCCTCAAAATATATCCCGAATACTTCGGTATTCGGGCGGGGGAGGTGTCTTCGGATTCCCTCCCCCGGACTCCCAATTTTATTTTTTTGCGCACCAGTTAGTTGAAACTAACCTCAAAAAATTCCAAACATAAGAAAAGAAAGGAGCGGTTACAATGAGCGTAGTGATCGTCGGCGGCAATGATGCTATGGTATGCCGCTATAAAACACTTTGCAAGCAATACGGATTAAAATCCAAAGTTTTTACGCAACCCACAAGCACGATGAGAGATCAGATCGGAAGCCCCGATCTTCTGATCCTTTTCACGAACACCGTTTCTCACAAAATGGTCCAATGCGCACTCAGCAATATTTGTGAAAAGAAAACCCGCATCGCACGATCTCATTCCAGCTCCATGACTTCGCTAAAAAACATTCTTGATACACACGTCAATGATCAAAAATCCGCTCTTGTTCTCTAAGGAAGGAACCCCATATGTCCGAAAACACGCTCATCGCTCAATGCTCGCCTACACTCGCAGGAATCAAAACAGGAAGCCTTTTCTCACATAACGCCGCCTGTCCCAAGACACTTTGTGCCGAGCTTTATGCATGGAATAAGCTTTTGCGCCAAAAAGGTCTTTATATTCGCGTCTTGAAAATACAAAAAGGCCGCGCGCTTATCTATCTTTACCGAAAATCCGCACTGCAAAAAGATCTCGAAAAACAAGAGATCCGTGAAATTTTGGAAACGTACGGATATCATCTTGATTCCGCAGAAAAAGCACTCCGCTATCTCGGACATCGATTTGCGCAAAGCGAAGAATTTCCGCATGAGATCGGACTTTTTCTAGGCTACCCACCCGATGACGTGCAAGGATTTATCCAAAACAAAGGAGAAAATCCCAAAAAAACAGGACTTTGGAAGGTCTACACCGACGAAGAACGTGCAGAAAAAATGTTTCGTCAATACCGCAGATGCACGGATATCTATTCTCGCAGACTTCGCGAAGGGACTCCGATCTTAAATCTTGTGGTAGATGCCTAAATCGCTATACTCTCTTCATCAGATGTTTTCCATAAATAGAAAGAACACCGCCCGCAAGCAGTAAGCTAAAAACATCATAACAAACAGAAAAGGACAGAGAAATCTTTTGGTTCTCTGTCCTTAATTTTGCAATCATAGCATTTATAGTTATAAAAGCGAAGCCCCGCGCAAGGCGGGGCGAGGATAAATCATTTGGCATACTGATTCAATCTTTCAACAATGAAGACGAAACGAGGATCTTGACGGATACAATCGTATCGTTTGTTTTTCAATTTTTCAAGCATATAGTAGCAATTGGTGTGCTCCGTAAGTTCATGAAAATCTTTGTTGCGTTCAGGGTAAATTAACTTATCGGTAAGAATTGATGTGTAAAATTTACCGTGATCATTGATATATGCTTTATCGTATTCAATTGCGTGATAGCACATTTTTTCAAAAGATGCAAGCGTTTCGTCCTTTTTGCCCTGAGATATCTGATACGTAGAAATCAACCAATAATTTCGGGAGAGTCTAACGTGATAAAACATAAGATTATCTCCATATATCATCTCATACAGTTGATTAGATATCGTAAGCATTTCGATTTTTCTATCCCATGTGGACGGATCATTGGGGAGTTCATCCGCGAGCGGATAGTTTGAAATAGCAGTCCCCAAGCAGTCGGTCAATTTGTCGATCTCGTCTTGAATATAAAATTCCGTATTGCCGTCACCAATCCCCGATGATTTTGCAAATTCACGGCAATACTTCATAGGCGTGAGCAGATTTACTGCTTGCATAGCCTTCTCAACCTGCTTGGTATCGCCGTAAATGTTGATCAAAACATTGATCGCACCGTATCTGGTATCTTCATCTTTGCATTCAGCCACGACGGACGAACAAAGATTTTCGATTTCCTTTATGAGGTCGTTATTCTTTGTATCACACCACAAATGATACAGACAAACAGCGAGATTTTCTTTGATCTCAAAATCTGCGGGATAACGGGAAATTGCATTTCTTGCGAAAGCAATCCGTTTTTCAATCGTACCCACTTCTGCAAGACGAGAGATTTCCTTTTTGATATTCGCAATTTCTTCTTCTCTTTGAGAGAGCTTATATCCCAGGAGTTCATCTGTGCTGACGGAAAAGAAATCGGCAAGCGCCGGAAGAAGTTCAATATCGGGATATCCGCCTTCCGCTTCCCAACGAGATATAGCTTGAGGAGTCACGCCTATTGCTGTAGCAAGAACGTCTTGTGTAATATTATTTTCTGCGCGAAGTTTTTTAATGATCGCACCTATTTTAATGTTCATATCGTACCTCCCAAAATAAATTTTGTAAGCTTACGATTTTAGTATAGCATATTTTTTTGCTTTTTCAATTATCAATTCGTTGTTAAATAGATAAAGCAGTGCTTTACATTTGTTAATGCAAAATACTGCTTTATCGCGGGTCGCCCAAGCGGTGTTTTTTCTTTGACTGCATATTTTTTTCAACTTTGTCATATACTCTATCATATTTAAATATAACGGAGGAATTTTATATGGACGCTTGCAGCATCAATGAGCTCAAGGACAAAGAAGTCATCAACGTGTGCGACGGAAAAAAACTTGGTTACATAACGGACGCAAAAATAGATATCCCCTGCGGACGAGTTGTGGCTATCATCGTGCTTTTCGATTGCCGAACATTCGGCTTTGGCAAATGTGAGGAAATCGTGATCCCATGGGATAAGATCGGTTGCTTCGGTAAAGACGCTGTGCTCGTAAACGTGGACACAAGCACTTATGAAAAATTCTGCTGCGAAAAAAAGTTTGAGAAAAAATAATATTTTTTTCAAAAACACTTGCTTTTTGCGTTCGGATATGATATAATAAATCGGATTTTGAGCGCTATATGCCAAAATCAAATAAAATTATATTAAAATCCGCACACATGGTCGGCGTGCGCTTGGTGCCAAAAGGCTTTGCACGATGATGCCGCCCTGTGGAGGAGAAACCAAAAAGGAGTAAAAATATCATGGCAGTTATCTCTATCAAACAGCTGCTCGAAGCAGGTGTTCATTTCGGTCACCAAACAAGAAGATGGAACCCTAAAATGGCTGAATACATCTTCACAGAAAGAAACGGTATCTACATCATCGACCTCCAGAAAACCGTTGGCAAGATCGACGAAGCTTACAATTTTGTAAAAGAAGTTTCCGCAAACGGCGGCGACATTCTCTTCGTTGGTACAAAGAAACAGGCTGCTGACGCTATCAAAGAAGAAGCTGAACGTTGCGGCCAGTACTATGTAAACGTTCGTTGGCTCGGCGGTATGCTCACCAACCACAAGACCATCAAGAAGAGCATCGCTCGTCTTAACGCTCTTGAAAAAATGAAAGAAGAAGGCACTTTCGCTCTTCTCCCCAAGAAAGAAGTTGCTAAACTCACCAAAGAAATGGAAGATCTTGAAAAGAACCTCGGCGGTATCAAGAACATGCCCTCTCTTCCCTCCGCAATCTTCATCGTTGACCCCAGAAAAGAACACAACGCTGTTCTCGAAGCTAAGAAGCTCGATATCCCCGTAATCGCTATCGTTGACACCAACTGTGATCCTGACGATGCTGACTACATCATTCCCGGTAACGATGACGCTATCCGCGCTATCAAGCTCATCTCCGCAGCTCTTGCAGATGCAATCATCGAGGGCAGACAGGGTGAGGCTGTAGCTGAAGAGGTAGAGGCTACTGAGGCTGAAGCTGAGGCTACTGACGCTGAGTAATAATTACTAGAGAAAGGAAATAACTAAAATGGCTAATATAACAGCAAAAGACGTTGCAGCACTCCGCGCAAAGACCGGTATCGGTATGATGGAGTGTAAGAAGGCTCTCGTTGAGGCTAACGGTGATATGGAGGAGGCAATAACAATCCTTCGTAAGAGAGGTGAGCTCAAGGCAGAGGCTAAGGCAGCAACAAGAATCGCTGCTGACGGTATCGTTGACATTCTTAAGGATGGCGACGTAACCGCTATGATCGAGGTTAACACCGAGACAGACTTTGTTGCAAAGAACGCAACATTCCAGGAGTTCGTAAAGAACCTTCTTAAGACAGTTATCGCAAACAAGCCCGCTGACGTTGAGGCACTTCTTGCTTCTGACTACATTGACGGTGGTGTTACCGTTGATGCAAAGCTCAAGGAGATGATCTTCGTTATCGGTGAGAAGATAAGCATCCGCCGTTTCGTAGTAGTTGAGGGACTTACAAGTACCTACATTCACGGTAACGGTTCTATCGGTGTTGTTGCTAAGTTCGAGACCGATGCTGATACCGCTGCTAAGGCAGAGTTCGTAGAGTTCGCAAAGAACATCGCTCTCCAGATCGGTGCTTACACAACTCCTTACCTTGACAGAGAGTCCGTTCCCGCAAACGTTATCGAGTCCGAGAAGGCAATCATTCTCGCTCAGATGGCAAACGATCCTAAGAATGCTGGTAAGCCCCAGAACATTCTTGAGAAGATGGTTATCGGTAAGCTCGGTAAGTTCTACGAGAACAACTGCTTGCTCGATATGGACTACATCAAGGACGACGACCTCAAGGTTGGCAAGTACGTTGAGAAGACAGCTAAGGAGCTCGGCGCAGATCTTAAGATCGTATCCTTCGAGAGATTCGAGAAGGGCGAGGGCATCCAGAAGAGAGAAGAGAACTTCGCTGAGGAGATCGCAAAGCTCGCTGGTGGCAACAACTAATTAAAAATAGTT
>CAYXQF010000085.1:0-8136 GCA_964466625.1 uncultured Lachnospiraceae bacterium
AAGACAAAAATTTCGCTAAAGGGGAAAAATTTTTGCATGACCGTGATCGTTATACACATCTTGCCGCAGAAACGCCGTGTGATCGTTTGATCTGGCAAATTTATAATGAAACCGGACTTTTTTCTATCGTAGCTTCCGACAAAACGCGCGCCGTTTATGAAATCGAGCAGGCGAAGTCTAACCTCATCACACTTTATGATTACGCAAGAGGATTTGAAAGAGGCGGCTTCAAAGGTCTTTCGGGATTTATCTCGTTTATCAATGACGTGATCGCAGGGAAGGCAAAAATGGATATTTCTCAATTTGCATCTCCGGGCGAGGTTATCAACATTATGACGATCCATAAATCCAAGGGCTTGGAATTTCCGATATGCTTTTTGGTCGGTACAGCCAAAAGATTTAATTTCCCCGAAGGAAAAGAAAAAACAGTCTATAATAGCCGTCTTGGCATCACGATGAAATTGCCGTCAGAAAGCGGCATGGCAAGACTGGACACACCTTTGCGCGCGGCATCACTTTTGGATCTGAAGCGCCATGCCATCGCAGAAGAGCTTCGCGTTTTGTATGTAGCGCTTACCCGACCAAAAGAGCAGCTTTATATAACCGCTTCGGTTGATATGGAAAAAGCGGAAGAATTACGTGAAACCAATGCATATTCGATGAAAAATCGGTTCTTTTCTTCTTATGCTTTGCGCCATGCACCAAGTTACTATGAGCTATTGATGACGGCTCTTGCAAGTGAACATGGGCGCTGTGACATTTCTATCCCGATGGAATCGCCGTTGACTTCGCCCGTCGAAGCAACACCTGCCGCCGAAGAAGACGCTGTGCCAGCCGCCGAGCAAATGACCTTGGTGGAAGCAAAACGTTTGGTTCATGAGCGATTGGATTTTTCATATCCTTATATGAAAATGACAAAGATTCCCTCCAAGCTTTCCGTTTCTAAGCTGAATCCAACGGTGCTCGATGAACCCGACGACAGCGCGGAAATATCAGATGTGCCAATAGTCACTTCGATGCCAAACTTTTTGCGCAAAGAGGAGGACAGCCTGATCACCGCTGCTGAACGCGGAACCGCAATGCATACGTTTATGCAATTTTGCGACTTTGACCGTGTTCGTGCTGACGGGGTGGAAAAAGAGATATCACGGCTTGCTGAAGAGCAATTCATTTTTGAAACTGACAAGGCAAAAATGAATGTCCGAAAGTTAGAGCGATTTTTCAAAGGTTCGCTTGCCGCGGCTATTTTTGCTTCTGAGCAAGTCTACAGAGAGAAGCGCTTTATCTTAAAATATCCCGCTCGCCTATTCAGCGACGCTGAGGACAAGGGCGTGCTTGAGAACGAAGAAGTTCTTGTGCAAGGCGTCATTGACTGCGCATTTTACAACAAGGACAATGAGCTTGTTCTTGTAGACTATAAAACCGATTTCTTCCCAAGAGGAACACCGCGAAATGAAATCGAGGCTGTATTGCGAGAGCGCCATTCTCGACAGCTTGGCTACTATCAGCTTGCCTGCGAAAAAATATTCGGTGTTTTTCCCAAACACACTTACATCTATGCGTTCGCACTTGATGATACTGTGGAAATCTAAAATTCAAATAAAAACAACAGAAAGGGGTTCATTATGAATCAGCTAAATCCTAAATTCGTTTACGTTTCGGCATGTTTTCCGCTCATTTCTATCGTGCTTTATCTTGGCATAATGGTCTTGGGGCTTGCGGATAGCTTCAATTTAATCGCGCTTCTTATTTTCCTTGCGGCAACAGCAGGGTGGGGATTTGTTGGGGCGTTGCTTTCTCGCTCGCGCATGACGTTTACCAAATCTGCGCTGATCGCAAACGCCTTGCCGATCCTTTGCACGATCGTCTACACCGTTCTTTATTTGATCGCAAAGATCAATGAGATGGAGCCCGAAGTGAATCTCACGGGTGAAGTTATCATCACGACACTTGACGTTGCGGAAATCATCGGCGGTCTTGGCACGGGACTTTTCGGTTTTCTCAGCACATGGATATATCCTTTTGCGGATCTTGGCTATTTTGAAGTTCTTCTTAATCTTGCCTACAGTATCATTGCTTTTGCGGTCGGTTTTGCGATCGGTTCTTCTGCAAAACCGAAAAAGAAAATGGGTGATAAAAAGAAATCGAAAAAGCACGCTTAAAATTTTGTCACAAAACAAGCCTTCTTCCATAAGATAGTATCAGATAGGGAAAAGCTTTCCGAACGAAAGCCTCTATCGAACCTACATTCTGAAGAAGGAGCTTATCTATGAATTGTCTTTGCAATCTTTTTGATAATAATAATTTTATTTGGATTCTCATCATTGCGATCCTTTTGCTCTGCTGCAGCGGTTGTGGCTGTGGTTAATTGACCAAAAAAGGGTGTGTATCTTCGGATACACACCCTTTTTTTGATATTATTATTTATTCTGAATATAAGCGTCGATCGCTTCTGCGGATTTTTTACCTGCTTCCATCGCAAGGATAACAGTTGCCGCACCGGTTACAGCATCGCCACCTGCAAAAACACCGTCTTTGGTCGTTTTACCGTTTTCATCAGCAACGATACAACCTTTGGGCGTGGTGTCAAGTCCTTCCGTGGTGGATTTGATCAAGGGATTCGGAACAGTACCGATAGAAATGATGACAGCATCAACGTCAAGAACAAATTCAGAACCTGCTTTCGCAACGGGACGTCTTCTGCCGGAAGCATCGGGTTCGCCAAGCTCCATCTGAATGCATTCAATGCCTTTTACATAACCGTTTTCATCGCCGAGAATCTGTGTGGGGTTATTGAGCAGGCGGAATTCGATACCTTCGTCGATCGCGTGATGAACTTCTTCACGTCTTGCCGGAAGTTCTTCCATACCACGGCGATAAACAACGTAAACGTTATCCGCGCCCATGCGTTTCGCACAGCGTGCTGCGTCCATCGCAACGTTACCACCGCCGACAACCGCGATGTTTTTCGCGCGTTTGATAGGCGTATCGTACTCGTCGAGGTATGCTTTCATCAGATTGATTCTTGTGAGATATTCGTTAGCGGAATATACGCCGAGGAGATTTTCTCCGGGGATATTCATAAACTGAGGCAGACCTGCACCGCTGCCGATGAATACGGCTTCAAAGCCTTCTTCAAAAAGCTCATCAACAGAGAAGGATCTGCCGACGATCGCATTGGTCACAATATTAACACCGAGCGCTTTGAGCTCGTCAATTTCATTCTGAACAATGGCTTTGGGGAGACGGAACTCGGGAATACCATAAACAAGAACGCCGCCTGCTTTATGGAAAGCTTCATATACGGTGACGTCATAGCCTTTTTTCGCAAGACTTCCTGCGCAAGTAAGACCGGAAGGTCCCGAACCGACAACAGCCACTTTGTGACCGTTTCTTGCGGGTGCAGGCGCGGATTCTGTTTTATGTGTGCGATGATAATCGGCAACAAAACGTTCCAAAGCACCGATTCCGACAGATTCGCCTTTTATACCACGAATACATTTACTCTCACATTGCTTTTCCTGCGGACATACTCGACCGCATACAGCAGGGAGAAGATTCGTAGATGTGATGATCTGATAAGCTTCTTCAAATTCACCTTCTGCAACCTTGGCGATGAATTCAGGAATACGAACGCTGACAGGGCAACCTTGTCTGCAAAGAGGATTTTTGCAATTCAAGCATCTTTTTGCTTCTTCCATTGCTTGTTCGGCAGCATAACCAAGACAAACTTCTTCAAAGTTAGTCGCACGAACTTTGGGATCCTGTTCGGGCACGGGTGTTTTTTTCGGATTCATATTAGCCATGACGGTGTCCTCCTGTGAGGCGGCAAGCGTGATTTGCCTCTTCTTCTTTATAAAAACTATTTCTTTTGATCAGTTCGTCCCAATCAACTTCGTGACCGTTAAATTCGGGACCGTCTACACAAGCAAATTTCGTTTTGCCTCCAACGGTAACACGGCAACCGCCGCACATGCCTGTGCCATCGATCATGATGGGGTTCAAGGATACGATCGTTTTGATACCAAAAGGTTCGGTAACTGCGCAAACAAATTTCATCATCGGAGCGGGGCCAATAGCAAACACTTCGTCATATTCCACACCCGATTCGATAAGCGCTTTCAATTTATTTGTTGTGAAACCTTTTTCACCGTAAGAACCGTCATCAGTTGTGATATAAAGATTTGCGCAAGCATTTTTCATTTCTTCTTCCAAGATGACGATATCTTTATTACGGAAGCCTGCGATCATGTCAACTTCAGCACCTGCGTTATGAAGTGCTTTGGCAACAGGATATGCGATCGCACAACCGACACCGCCGCCGACAACAGCCACGCGCTTGATGCCTTCCGTTTCGGTGGGCTTGCCAAGAGGACCTGCGAAGTCAAGAATGGTATCGCCTTCGTTCAATTCTGCAAGCATTTTGGTCGATGCGCCCGCAGGCTGAAACATGATAGTAACCGTACCTTTTTCACGGTCATAATCCGCAATGGTAAGCGGTACGCGTTCGCCAAGCTCGTCAATACGGAAAATAATAAACTGTCCTGCCAAACATTTTCTGGCAACGAGAGGTGCTTCCACTACCATTTCAATTGTATTTTTTGCTTCATTCAAGAAGCGTTTTTTTATAATTTTATACACAGATAAGTCCCTCCAATCGGGTGGAAATGAATTTTTATTTGTTTATTATACCACCTGACAAAGAAGTTGTAAAGACTTTCGCTGATATTTTTTCAAAAATTGACAATTAGTTTGAAGTGTGATAGAATATATTAAAATGTTGTATACAATAAGCAAGTTGATTTTTGGAGGGAACCATGAAAATAATTATCGGTGCAGGCAAAACCGCTCTTGACGGCTGGATAAGCACACAAGAAACCGAATTGAACGTACTTAATAAAAGCGATTTTGAAAAAATATTTTCTAAAGAAAAACCAACCGCTTTTCTCGCCGAACATGTTTGGGAGCATATGACTTGTGAAGAAGGACTCCTCGCTGCAAAGAACTGCTATGAATATCTGGAAGAAGGCGGCTATATGCGTGTTGCGGTTCCTGACAAAAATTTTCGTAACGAATGGTATCAAAACCTCGTAAAGGTTGGTGGAAACGGAGATCCCGCTCACCCTGCATATACACATAAGATCGTATATGATTATAAGACTTTTTCTGAAATTTTTGTGCAAGCAGGTTTCGATGTGGAACTCCTTGAATATTGTGATGAAAACGGCAATTTTCATTACAAATATTGGAACGCACACGATGGAAAAATAGGACGTTCTTTGCGATTTGACACAAGAAATCATGACGGAAAACTTGGTATGGTTTCCATTGTTCTTGACGCTAAAAAAACCAAAATAATAAAAAACACATAAGAAAAGCCAACGAAAAATTCGTTGGCTTTTCTTATATGTCAATTATTTAGCGTATTTTTTAACGATTTCCGCCATTGCATCAAGCTTGGTTTCCATATCAAGCGCAAGTTTGAGCTGTGTGCGTGCACGTTCAAGATTGTGTTTATCTCTGTGTACCTGGAAATAAGTATCACCGTTGAGATAGTCACCAAGGAAGCGGAGAACAAGCTCATAGGTCAAGATGAATGCAGACATCGGAAGAAGTTCGATTTCTTTTGCGGTGATGTTTTTGCCAACACCTGCAAGGAAACCTTCGGTGTATTCTTCAAAAAGATCAAGACGGAGATAAACCTTGGAAAGATCAGTTTCGTCTTCCGCAGAGTTGCAAGCAGCGAAACGAATGCTATCACCAAAGTCATAGAGAAGAGAACCGGGCATAACAGTGTCAAGGTCAATGACGCATACACCTTTATCGGTGTTGTTATCGATCATGATATTGTTAAGCTTGGTGTCGTTATGAGTAACACGGAGCGGGATCTCACCATTTGCGATTGCATCAACGATGATGTGCGCGAAAGGTTCATGTGCTTTGATTACTTCAATGTCTTCTTTGCATTCCTTTACACGGTCAAATGCGTCTGCATTGACAGCCTGCATAAAGTCATTGTAACGGGAAACAGTGTTATGAAAATTGGGAATGGTTTCGAAAAGTGTTTCAGCAGGATAATCAGAGAGAAGATTCTGATAAAGGCCGAACGCTTCTGCTGCACTGCGGAGAAGACCGGGACGGCAAGCAGACTGATGCGCAGTCGCATCTGTGATGAAATAGTAAAGACGCCATGCACCGAGATTTTCATCGAGAAGGAAGTCTTCGTCGGCTTTTGTGGAAATCAAAGTAAGAACTTCGCGCATAACGTCGCCGCCGCGTTCTTCCACTTTTTTCTTTACGTGAGAACATACGCCTTTGATGTTTGCGATCAAGCCAACGGGATTTTTGAAAATATTGGTGTTGATCTTCTGCATAACATATTTAGGAGATTCATCACCGTTTACGAAAACCGCATAGGTATGATTGATGTGGCCCGCAGTGATGGGCTCAAACTTGGTTGCTTTGTCTTCTGTCGCAAAGAAGGCAAAAACATCGTAAAACAATTTTTCCATGATTTATAAACTCCTTTTAATTATTTTTCAAAATAAAATTTCTTATCATTGTAATTTCTTCTCCGTGCCCGTCATCGTCTGTCGGCGTTTCTAAAATAAACGGCAAATGACGAAGTTTTTCATGCGTTAAAACACGAAGAAGAGAATCCTTACCAATATGACCTTCGCCGATCATGGCATGGCGGTCTTTTTTCGCACCGCAAGGATTCAAGCTATCATTGAGATGAATCGCTTTTAATCGTTCAAGACCAATGATATCATCGAATTTCGCAAGAACACCGTCAAGATCATTTTTAATATCATATCCTGCATCCCAAACGTGGCAAGTATCAAGACAAACACCGAGTTTTTCAGAAAGCACAACACCGTCGATGATTGCGCGGATTTCTTCAAAAGTTTTACCGATTTCAGAGCCTTTTCCCGACATGGTTTCGATCAAAACCACCGTTGTCTGTTCGGGCGTGAGAATGGCATTGAGCATATCGGACACTTCTTTGATACCAATCTCCGAGCCTTGTCCCGTATGACATCCCGGGTGAAAATTATAGTAATTTCCCGGCGTATATTCCATACGAGAAAGATCGTCTTGCATTGTATTTTTTGCGAACTCACGAAGTTTTCCATCAGAAGAGCAGGGATTTAAGGTGTACGGTGAATGTGCAACAAGATGAGATATTCCGTTTTCTTTCACAAAAGAAACAAAGGCAGCCACATCTTTTTCATTGAGCGCTTTGGCGGCACCTCCACGCGGATTTCGCGTGAAAAAGGCAAATGTGTTGGCGCCGATCCTTTTGGCGGTCTTTCCCATAGAAAGATATCCGCCGGAAGAGGAAAGATGACAACCGATTTTTAGCATCATTATACGTTAAAACGGATCACAACGATATCACCGTCTTTGAAGACGTAATCTTTACCTTCGCTGCGAATCAAGCCTTTTTCTTTGGCAATGACCATAGAGCCGCAAGCCATCAGATCATCATAAGCAATTACTTCTGCGCGAATAAATCCGCGTTCCATATCGGAGTGGATCTTGCCTGCTGCCTGCGGTGCTTTTGTACCGTTTACGATCGTCCAAGCACGAACTTCTTTCGGTCCGGCTGTAAGGAAGCTGATATAACCGAGAAGGTGATAGCTTGCTTTGATCAACTGATCCAAACCGCTTTCTTCAATACCGAGATCATCGAGGAATGCCTGTTTATCTTCACCTTCCAATTCAGAAAGTTCACTTTCAATACCTGCACAAATTGTGAGAAGCTCAGCACCTTCACTCTTGGCGAGCTGTTCCAAATCTTTATATGTTTCCGTGGATTTGAAATCATCACCGATCTGATCTTCACTGATATTAGCAACGTAAATGATGGGCTTCATGGAAAGAAGTTCTACGTCAGAAACCAATTCTTTTTCATCAGCTGTCATTTCTACAGCACGCGCACTGATACCTTCTTCCAAAGCGGCTTTGATGCGGCTAAGGACAGCAAGCTCTGCTGCAAGTTTCTTATCCGCTTTCATTGCCTTTTCTGTACGCAAAATTCTACGATCCAAAATTTCAATATCGGAGAAAATCAGTTCGAGATTGATGGTTTCAATGTCACGAATCGGGTCAACAGAACCTTCCACATGAACA
>CAYXQF010000086.1:0-8084 GCA_964466625.1 uncultured Lachnospiraceae bacterium
ATAGCTCGGAGTTTTTTCTTTCGTAAAATCATTTGCTCGTTTCTTCGATAAAAAGGTCGATCTGTTCGGTGATCGTGGCAAGGCTCTTACGCCAGAAATCGGGTTCCGTGAGGTCGATGCCGGCGATGCCTGCAACGTGCTCTACGGTGTCAACGGTGGTCGCTTTCAAAAGTGCGCGGTATTTCGGCAGGAAAGCTTCGCCTTCTTCCAGATATTTTGCGTAAAGACCGCGGGAGAAGAGTCCGCCAAAGGCATAGGGGAAGTTATAGTAGCTCAGCCCTGCGCGATAATAATGGCTCTTGCAACACCACATATAGGGGTGGAGAAGATCGTGGTCAAGTCCGTCACCGAAAGCTTCTTTTTGCGCGTTCAGCATGATCTCATTCAGTTCATCGGCAAAAAGGAAGGTGTCTTTTCTGCGGCGAATGACTTCGTCTTCAAAGAGGAAACGGGAATAGATATCCACGATGATTTGTGTCATATCTTGAATTTGTGTTTCGATAAGACGGATCTTTTCTTCGCCTTTCGTGTTTTCAATGGCGTTATTGACGATGATGAGTTCATTGAAGTTCGATGCGGTTTCTGCAACGGGCATGGTATAGCCTGTGTTCAGCGGACGGTGATCCTCGATCTGTTTGCCGTGGTAAGCGTGACCAAGCTCGTGTGCGAGCGTGGTGATAGAAGCAAAACTGCCGGAGAAGTTCGTTAAGATGCGGCTTTGCTTCATGAACGGCAGATTCGAACAAAAAGCGCCGCCCACTTTACCTTTTCTGGGATAGAAATCGATCCATTCTTCGCGGAAAGCGGTGTCCGCCATCTCTGCAAGATCGGGCGCAAAGGTGGCAAAGCGTTCTACGAGATAGTGATGTGCTTCTTCTACGGTGTAGGCCGTGCTGTCTGCTTTTCCCATGGGTGCGAGGATCTCATACCACGGAAGTCCTTTTTCATAACCGAGAAGCTTTGCTTTGTGGCGAAGATATTCATGAAACTTCGGCATCGCCTCACGCATCGCTGCGAGCATCGCGTCGAGGGTTTCTTTTTTCATGCGGGATTGTTCAAGCGTCATTGCCAGCGGATTTTCATAGCCGCGAAGCTCTGCTTCCAGATTTACTTGTGCTTTGATGCTGTTCAGCGCGAAAGCGATGGAATCCTTGATCTTATCATAGCAGGCGATCTCGGCTTCATATGCTTCTTTGCGCTCCTTAGCATCATCGCTGTCGGCAAGACCGCGGATCGCGGAAAGTGAAGTCTTTCCGCCTTTGTAGTCTACAGCGACGTTGGCGGTCAGATGGGAAACGAGATCTCCCCATGCTCTGCCGCCCGAGATATTCATGCGTGCAAAAACGTTTTCCGCTTCGTCCGAAAGCTTGTGAGAAGCGGATTTTTTGATCTGCGCAAAGTGGAAGCCGTATGCGGAAAGCATTTCGTCTTCGGCGATGAGCTCATCAAGATTTTCAAGGCTTGCAATATATTTTTGGAAGATGACGGATTCTTTGGTTTTGCCGGCAACCAGGTTTTGTATCTTTGTGGAATATTTTGCGCCTTCGATATCAGCGCTGTTTGCCGAACGGCGAAGGCTGAAATAGCCGCTGAGTTTACGCATGAGCACAGCCATTTCTTCCTCGATCGCAACGGTGCGGCGAAGACACGCGAGCGCATCTTCTTTTGTCAGCGATGCAACTGATGCCTTAAATTCTCCGATGACCGCTTCCAAGCGCTCCATATCGGTTTTTAATGCAGGATCGTCGATCCCGTGATAAAATGCGTTTAATGACCATTCATTATACATAGTGTTCCGTCCTTTTTCGGCAATGCCGTTTTTTCTTTTATTATAGCATCAATCGTAAAAAAAGGCAAGCGTATCCATATCTCCACGAGAAATTTGCGCAGAGACGGGATATTTTTTGAATTTTTATAGGATAAGGGTACCTTTTTTGTGAAAATGATGGTATAATAAACGTAATAATATTATGATCCCACATGAGAAAGTCAAGCAAAGGAGCAGATTTTTATGGCAGAGCGCATCAGACTCATGACACACAACGTATGGAACAAGGATTTTAATTCCCCGGAATGGGAAGCGCAAGGAATGAACTGTGCCGCGGAAGCACGCGTGGACGGGCTTTTGCGCATATATCGTGATACGATCCCCGATATCATCGGCGGACAGGAGGTTTCCGCAAAGATGGCAGACCTTTTGAAGGAAGGCTTCCAAAGTGAGGCGATCGCGTATACACTTATTTGGGGACGCTTTACGCCGATTCTTTACCGTGCTGATAAATTTGACCTTGTGGATTCGGCGTTCGGTACGTATCCCGAAAAGCTGGAGGGCTATGAGGGCAGTTTTAACGATGCTCGCTCGAAATCCTGGAATCTTGGTGTTTTTCGTGTGAAAGAAAGCGGAAAAACGTTCATCTTCGCCACGACACATCTTTGGTGGAAACGATCTCCCGGCGAGGAGGCGTTTGCTGGCGGCTCAAAATATCAGGAAGGCTCGAACGAAGCCAGAGAATATCAAGTTACATTGCTCTCGGAAAAGATCCGCGAATATCGTGAAAAATATAATTGTCCTGCGGTGCTTGTGGGGGATCTGAACACGGGTTACGATTCCAAAGCCGTTCAATATTTGTTGTCACATGGCTATCGTCATGCGCATGATATCGCGACAGAATATGCGGAAGAGGCGATCGGCTATCATAATTGTTTCCCATGGGGCTTTGAAAACTTTTATCTGGACGATCCTTTCGAGGTGGCGATCGATCACATTTTTGTGATCGGGGAAAGGGAAGGCGCCGTCAAACGGTTTGAGAGATATTCGCCCGATTATTATTTCCCGATCTCCGACCATTCCCCGGCATATATTGACGTGGAATTCTGAGCTTCTCGATTGGGTGTTTTCCTGCAATTTTGGGTAAACTTTGCGATATACTAAAAAATGATTTGGGAGGACTTTTTGATGAAACTGAACAACAAACGCGTTTTGCTCGTCGGTATGGCGTTTTTTCTCATCACCGCTTTTTGGCAGGCATATGATGCGCTCATACCGCTGATCTTGACCAATCGCTTCGGACTTCCGCAGACGGCATCGGGTGCTGTCATGTCGCTGGATAACGTTCTTGCGGTATTTTTGCTCCCGTTTTTCGGCTCACTTTCCGATAAAGTAAATACGAAGCATGGTAAGCGCACGCCGTTTATCTTCTTCGGTACGATCGCGGCGATCGTTTCCTTCATCGGACTTACCTTTATTGACAATTATCAGCTTGCGCGCGTTGTCAGCGCAGGGATTCCCGACGTTGTGCAGGGCACGATGACCGAGGAAGCTTTTGACGAGATGCGCCGCACGCTTGCTTTGGAATTGACGATGGAAAATCCCATGCCTTTGATCGGATTTATTCTCACGCTTCTTGTCGTTCTGATCGCGATGGCAGTTTTCCGCTCACCTGCGGTGGCGCTGATGCCTGACGTGACGATCAAGCCGCTCCGTTCCAAAGCCAATGCCATCATCAATCTGACGGGAACGGCAGGCGGTATCTTCGTTCTCGTGCTGGGTATGATCTTTGCGACCGCAAAAAAGCCTTATATGCAATATACAAGCTACGTGATCTGCGTGTGCGCGATCATGCTTTTGGGTCTTGTCATTTTTCTTCTTGGCGTGAAGGAGCCTCTTTGGGCAAAGGAAATGGAAGAAGAATCTGTGCGCCTCGGCATCGAATCCGCATCGACGGAAGACGGTGCGTCGGGTGACCGTAAACTTTCCAAAGCTGAGCTTACTTCATTGCTTCTCATTCTTGCTTCCGTAGCACTTTGGTATATTGGTTATAATTCCATCACCAGCAAATATTCCGTATATGCGACGAACATTCTGGGTTTTGATTTTAATTTCACGCTCATCATCGCGCAAGCGGCAGCGGTCGTTTCCTATATTCCCGTTGGTATCATTTCTTCGAAAGTCGGCAGAAAAAAGACGATCCTCGCAGGGGTTCTGATGCTTGCCGCAGCATTCTTTGCCGGCAATTTCGTGACCTCTCAAACACCGGAGCTTGTGATGTATCCCGTGTTTATTCTCGCGGGCATCGGCTGGGCAACGATCAACGTGAATTCGTTCCCCATGGCGGTGGAGCTTGCGCACGGCGGTGACGTCGGCAAATATACGGGCTATTATTATACGGCTTCCATGGCGGCACAGATCGCGGCCCCCATTCTTTCGGGCTTCCTTTACGATCTGATTGGTATGCGCTATGTGTTCTTTGCTTTTGGTACGGTATTTGTCATGTTCTCTTTTGTGACGATGCTCTTTGTGAAACACGGCGACAGCAAGCCTACACCAAAGAAAGGAATAGAAAATCTGGACGTGGACAATGATTGATTTTTTGATTATTTTTGTGATATGCTTCGCGGCGCTTTTGTTGGTTCTCGGTTTGATTTATCTTTTGGTCTTGGTGCGTCCGCATGCCAAGATGCCGCAAAAGAAGACACTCCTTTGCGACTATGCGCATCGCGGCCTGCATGGGAACGGTGTTCCCGAAAATTCACTTGCGGCGTTTTCGCTCGCTTGTGAAAAAGGTTTTGGGATTGAACTTGACGTTCAGCTTTCGCGTGACGGCATTGTGATGGTTTTTCATGACGATACGCTTATTCGCATGACGGGCGTAAGCGAAAAGGTTCTGGCGCTCGACGCGGAAGCGCTCCGTACGCTTTCTCTTGCGGGAACAGGGGAGAAGATTCCGACCTTCGAAGACGTTCTTTCTCTCGTGGACGGACGTGTGCCGCTTCTCGTGGAATTGAAAGGAGAAAATTTTGATACCTCTCTTTGCGAAAAAACAGCGGCGCTTCTGTCTGCTTACAAGGGAGATTATTGTATCGAATCTTTCAATCCGCTGCTCATTCGAGATATGAAAAAATATCTTCCCGATGCCTTTTGCGGTCTGCTTTATACGAACGTTTGCCGCGAAAAAAAGAAAAGATCGATTCTTAACATCGCTTTGACGCTGATGGCGACGAATTTCCTTGCCAAACCGAATTTTATTGCTTACGATCAAAAAGACAGAAATTCTTTGCCCGTGAAGCTTTCGACAAAGCTTTACCGTGCACCGAAATTCGTCTGGACGATTCGTTCTTCGGAAGCATTGGAAACTGCTCATCAAAACGGTGAATGTGCGATATTTGAAGTATAAAAAGAAAACTCCGAGCATGACTCGGAGTTTTCTTTTATCGTTTTAACTGCATATATTTTCTGCGCGTAGCTTCGCCGCCGCGCATGTGGCGTTCTTGTTTATTTTGCTCCAAAACGCGCCCGACTTCTCGGTAAAGCCAAGGGTTGATGGTCTTGAGTCTGTCGGTTACGTCTTTATGTATGGTTGAAACAAAATGGAAATGATTTTCATATTTGTTTTCTTGTGGATATTTGTGTTTAATTTTATTATACTATAAAGTGCTATATATTTCAAGTTGAATATATCATTTTAGAAGATTGATGGTAAAGAACTGTCATGAAACATCGAGAAAAAACATGAATCAATAGCGGGGGAATCCGCTGTTGTATTTTATTCTGTCTGGTTCGGATGGAATATCATTTGCACCTCATCTGCAAGCGCAAACAGTAACAAGTATGTAGTCTTTGCGATAGTCACTCTTTATTTACGAATAATTTGATGTGTGATTGTTGTTATCGTATTAACAACCGCACATCGTTTCTATGCCGAATGGCATACATGGTGGTTTGAGAGAGCAGAGAAAATCTCTTTTTACTTGATTTATAATCTGTGTTATGTCTTCGAAAATGTGAATAATGAGTACAATAAGTTCGTATTAGTGTTGATTGTGTTGACAAAACGCACTTATTGGTGTATAATAATAAAAAACGCGGAGGTATGGTATGGAACGCAAAATATATAAAGACTTAGTCGCTTGGAAAAATAACTCCGATAGAAAACCCCTGATCTTGCAGGGCGCACGACAAGTTGGCAAAACTTATATTGTCAATTACTTTGCGGGAAAAGAATACGCTAACAGCATTTATTGCAATTTCGAAAAGGATCAAGGGCTTCATGACTTTTTTAAGAATTTGACACCTGAGGCTATCATCAAAAAATTATCAATATATAAAAGAAAAGAGATCTTTCCTAAAAACACGTTGATCATATTTGATGAGATCCAAGCTTGTCCGGAAGCAATTACTTCACTCAAATATTTTAATGAAGAAGCAAATGATTATCATATCATAGCACTTGGCTCTTTGCTTGGCGTTTCGGTCAATAGAGGAACCTTTTCTTTCCCTGTGGGTAAAGTTCAATTTATGACTCTTTATCCGCTTGATTTTGAGGAGTATCTAATGGCAAGGGGAGAGTTGGGGCTTATTGACCTTATTCGCGAATGCTATGAGAAGGATGCTCCGCTTGACAGCGCGTTTCACGAAAGAGCTCTTGATTATTATAAGGAATATCTATTTGTTGGTGGCATGCCCGAAGTTGTCGAGGAATTTGGAAAGAATCATAATCCCGAACTTGTTCGTATCATTCAGCAGACCATTCTTGAGTCTTATCAAAACGATATGGGTAAGTACAATAAACAGAGTGAAATTCCCAAAACTCGTATTGTTTATAAAAATATCAGCACTCAGCTTGCAAAAGAGAATAAGAAATTTCAATACAAGAATATCAAACAGGGAGGTAGAGCCTCTGAATTTGAAAGTGCTATTGAATGGCTTTGTCTTGCCGGAGTAGCAAGTCAAATTTATCGTATTGAGCAGATCATGTTGCCGTTGAACGCCTATCGATCGTTGTCCGATTTCAAATTTTATATGAATGATGTAGGATTGTGCGGGGCAAGCCAAGATATTCACTACGAAGATATTTTGGGCGAAAACCCTTTGTTTGATAACTTTAAGGGTGGTCTTACAGAAAACTATGTGTTTAATCAGTTGACGACTAATCGATTCAGTCTTTACTATTGGACGAGTGGAAGCCAAGCGGAGGTAGATTTCATTACACGTATCGGAAATGATATTATCCCGGTTGAGGCGAAGGCTAAGATCAATAATCGCTCAAGAAGTCTCGGTGTGTATGTTGAACGATTCAAACCCGCATATTCCATTCGTATTTCTCAAAAGAATTTTGGATTTGAAAACAACATAAAATCCGTGCCATTATATGCGACTTTTTGTATTGTATAAATTTGTGTAGAGTATAAAAAATCTGCCCATTAGTGATATGCACCCCAAAAGTTAAACACTTTCGGGGTGCATATCAGTTTTTGGAGTTGGATTTTTGCTTTTATCTTAACAATTCTCAAAATATATAAGGAAAGCTGTTATATATACCAATTAAATGGAGATGGCGGAAAATGAGGCCAATGTATTCACATTCTCAATATCTGTAAATAATATAGCACCTAATTCTTACATTGTGATAAGAATCAGGTGTTTTTTACTTTTAAAGAACACATTTTTGTCGAAAAAACACTCGCAAGCCATTTTAAATAAAAAGTTTTCGTAGAAATGAATAACAAAAATCAGCGTGTAAAAACTTAACTTTAGTGTGATACAATAAAATAAATTAAGTAAAAGCGAGGGGTTGTTTTGAAAATTATTACACCGGCACAAATTGATAAGTTTTGCACACATTTAATGGAAGAAGAAAAATCTGCTGCTACGATCAGTAAATACCTGTATGACATTAGGACTTTTGAACATTGGCTTTCGGCAAAAGAATTTGGTAAAAGCACGGTTTTATCTTACAAAGCGCACCTGCTTGAGAGGTATTCCGTTGCCAGCGTAAATTCAATGCTCTCATCGTTGAACGCTTTTTTTACCTACATGGAATGGTTCGACTTGAAGGTGAAAACTGTTAAAGTACAGCGCCAAATTTTCTCTTCCAATGACAAAGAACTCACCAAAGTAGAATATGAACGACTTTTGCAAGCGGCAAAACAAAAGAAAAATGAACGTCTGTATTTGCTCATGCAAACGATCTGCGCTTGCGGAATCCGTGTTTCTGAGTTGAAGTATATTACGGTTGAAGCGGCTCGCACGGGTCAAGCAGAAATCAACTGCAAAGGTAAACGGCGCAAAGTCTTTTTGCCACATG